>JBFZFJ010000228.1:0-33392 GCA_041306405.1 Verrucomicrobiales bacterium
GGCTTCCTCCTTCGCTAAAGCTACGGCGGACAAGACGACAGGCAGGCCGGTCCGACCCAATGGCTCTTTCAGGGGCCTCCCGCAGAAAGCAAATCGCAGCCAGGTTTTCAATCCAACGATGCTTCCTCTGTGAGGGCGCGTTTGATTTGGCGGGGCAGTTTGAGGCAGTCGACATCCAACAAAGCTCCGCCGAGCGCATACAGGAGCATGCGATGCGGTCTGACGATGCCGCGCATGACTACCCTCGCACCCGGTCAGGAATCCGACGGCTACTGTCTCAATTTCCGGAGGGTTCTCAACTACGACCACCACCTCCCGTGATCCTACTCTGCACAACGCCCGAAGAGCTCGAATGCGTCACATGCTTTCGCTGCGGCACGCAGAAAACACTCCACCTCAAAAGCATTCAGGCCGAAACCCAGCTGTTCCCCCCCGGGATTCGCAAGATTTCGGCCTGATTGAGGTAGGGACCTCTCTAGCGTGCAAGGCAATCTGAAAAGCGGATACCCCCCGGTGTCCGTCCTTCAGGCACAATAAACTCATTCAATCTCAAACAAAAAGTTGGTGAGAAACCTTCCCGGGCTGTCGATCCCACCCGAACTCCCCCCGGAGCTTGGACTGAGTTGATTTCGACAGTGTCGGTGAAGCTTGTCATCCCTACTCCAATCGCAGTTGAAGTTCTCCATTTCCAAATTTCATGAAAAAATTTACATTTAACCCGAATGGAGACTTTTGGAACCCTCTCGTGGAGGCACAGGCAAGCACCTTCTCCAAGATTCGGACTTGATCACCTCACCCAGGGACGAAGCCGCCGCCACCAACCGCGACGTCCAACGCATCGCCCAAAAGGTTCGTGCCCGATTGCAGGATGCGGAACAGGAAGCCAATCCGAGCGGCAAGCCGTAGCTGCCTGCTGCCCGTCCCGCCCGCCAAGTCCGCGCACGCATCCTGATCCACCGGCTACCGATCTGAACGTGATGGGTGAAGGTAACCGGTGAGCCGGGTTGATGACTTGATCGCGCCTTATGCGAACCAAGTTGATGACGTGTTTCAGAGACACCGCTGACATTTGTCTTGGGGCTGCGGGCTATCTTTTTAGTAAATCCCACACCGTTTCCGGCATTCTCCCGAGGGTTGCAAAAACAAAATCTAACGAATTGTACTGCCCGATTGTCTGCGGTAAAATTTTACCCACGTCGGCATTCCGCTGACAGGAATCAATAACCGCGCACTCACCACCATGCCAGCCAACGACACCTCCCATCTTCAAAGCCTGTTCACCCGCTTCGACGTCAAACGCCTCGGCGAAGGCGACACCGCCGCAGGAGCCAACCTCCTCGCCGCCATGGCCTGCTCTCTCGCGAACATCCAACGCCCGGGCAGCGGCCTCATCACCAGCGACGGGGAGACGATTGCCGTGGGCACCAGCCTCATCGTCTCCGGCGGGCGCAGCGTCAGCCTGATCTCCGAGAAGGTGCTGGCCGGGCCGGCCACCCGCCAGAACAACTTCGTCTCCCACCTCGGCAAGAAAGTCCAAAGTATCGCGGATGAGTCCCAAAAGACCAAACGGTCTGTGAGTGATTCCCTCTCGGAACTGATGAAGAGTATGGACGAGTCGCTCCCTGACAGGCTTTTCCAGCCATGGACCTGGCACAACAAACAGGGTGCTGCGGAATCATGGAGCCGGATGGTCGAAACACCGGCTGAACCCACCTTCGAGGACGTTGCCGCGCAGCCCATGGTGTATGTGACAGGAATCACGGCAGGGACCCTGGGGCCGCAACTGGAGCGCAGCCATTTGGGACGCCCGTTCATGCATGTGGGAGTGGTCAGTGCGAGGGACTTCGCAAGCTTCGAACAAATCTGCCCAACCATCATGGACGGTCGGATCACCAGTGGGTCAACGCTGGCAAGCACCCGTGGAACGGTGATGGTGACGGATTCATCCGGTGCGCTCTACGAAGCCGTCAAAGCCAACATGCCGCACACACAGTGGTTGTCGCGTCTGCTGTGGCTGGTGGACGGAGATGCGGGACCTGAGCCGGGTAAACCAGTGGAAGACAAAGCCCTCATTCCGCTCGACCGCCTTGCCGCCCGCTACGAGGCCGCCATGAGAAAGGCTTGGGGGGAGCGCCTCAACAGCCTGACAACCCCGCCGGAGATGCTGAAATACGATTTCACCGAATCGCAGGCCCGGTGGATGGCTTTCCTCAAAGCGCTGGAGCCGGAATGTCCGGGCATCAGCGGCACCGCACGCAACCTTTATGCGACGCTTGGCTTCGGACTATCCCGATTGGTTAGCGCGATGGAAACTACTCCTGTTTTCAAGTGGTGCACTCGTGATGCTGAGGCGCTTGCCCGGTTCCTCGTCCAGCGCATGGTCAACGCCCGCGCTGCGATGCTCCACTCGGCCGAAGACGACCTCAAACAGCAACAGATGGAGAAAATCCTCAGCAAGCTCGCAGACGGTCCACTCGAACTCCGCGACCTCGTCCGCAAGTTCCACAGCCTTCCCACCGCGCGGTGTCTTGAGTCGCTGAACACTCTTGAAAGCATGGAACGTGTGGCCCTTGTCGATAACAAGTGGCAGCGTGTGGAACCCTCCCGCACCACCGCCGCCCTGTCCAACTGACCCCAAGCGTGACATGAAGGCAACCCAGCCAGCCAGTGCGCCCACCAGCCGGCCACAGCCGCTCACGGATTTCCTCAACGCCAACTCGCCCGACCCGGCCACCCGCGCCATGGTCGCGACCACGCTGGTGCTCACCTTCTGGCAGATGGGCGGACGGGCGGTCACGCCGCAACTCCCGTCCTTGCTTCTGGTCAATGCCGGGGGCGCACAGACCGACCCGCTCGATGCCTTCATCGATCAATGCGGCCTCGGCATGGGGCACAAGGAGCTGCCGAAATCCGGCTCCGGCTCGTATGTCGGAGGCACACCCGCCAACGCCCCCATGACGATGTTCAATTGCGTCCAGACACGGGAGCAACTCGGCGAGATCACTCCCAACAACCAAGCCCAAATCGTAAGCTTGGAGAAACGATTTCATGACGCCCAAGCCACCGGCTTCGGCTGTCACAGCAGCGGCCCTTACACCCGCATGTGGAACGATCAAATGGAGTGGATCACCAACGCGTCCGACCAAATCCTGCTGCGCTTCGACCAGCCCGCCGACCGCGCGGCGTTCCGCAAGGACCTGCTCGACCGCCCCGACAATCTCCTGCGTCCGCGAGGAGTGAATTCATCACTGCGTATGGCCATCAAAAACATCTCCGTGTCCGGCTCACTGCCACCGGGCGAATGGGACGGCAGCTTGGTTTGCGGCGTGATCGAGTTGGGCCTGCCGGTGTTCTTCCTGCCGCACGTGGTCAAGGCGCCTCTGATCGTCAGTGACCCGACCGACTGAGGTGGATCGGGTCGCCGCCATCTCCGGCAAGCTCGGCACCTCGCGAAGGCCAAGACGGCTCAGCGAAGCGTTAAGCAGATAGAAACCCCGGATGCCTTTCATGGGGATGATCTTCCCCTTGTTCACGAAGTCATGGAACGTGCTCTTCGCCATCGGCGGATCGAAGAAGCGACAGATTATTTCCTGCCGGACGGCGAACTCGGGATAGCCGGTGGGTGGAACCTTGGATGAAGGAGAAGCCATGGCGGAACTGTCCGTATTCCCGGCCGGGGTGGCACGGATATTTTTTTCGCTTCCAAGGGAGGCAAGCAGCGCCAAACGCCAATCTCTCGGATGGACGGAATCAGAGCCAGCAAGTAGAGATCATTAAGACGCCTTAAATAGTTGCCCAATCAGTTGCCCAAATCGCAACTTTTTTTCGGAATTCGACGGACTCTGGCGGACGCGCACGGAGAGACGCAAAACAAGGACTCATTCATAAACCACTTAAATACAGCCAACTTAGCGACTTTAAGCTGGAGCCGGCTATCAGAGTCGAACTGATGACCTACTGATTACAAATCAGTTGCTCTACCACTGAGCTAAGCCGGCCGGTGTTCCCGCGGAACGAGGCGGAGTATTCTCATTCCGGCCCTGCCGCAAAGCGCAAATTCCACTCGGATGAGGAATTTATTCCCCGGCCGCCCGCGACGGCGCGCTCCAGGCCCCGCAATGCGCCACGTTTGACATGTAACCCATTTCATGGAGATAATTCCGCCTTGAAAGCCACTCCCGGCGTGCCGACGTCGTCCTTGGACCTCCATCTTCTCAAATCTCCAATTCAGTGCTCCCATCCCTCACCGGCCAATCCCCGGAAAATCTCGCCGCTTGGCTCAAGGACGCTGGCGAAACCGCTTTCCGCGCCGACCAGATCCTCGAATGGGTCTGGAAAAAAAAGGTCACTTCCATCGAGGCGATGACCAACCTTCCCGCCGCCCTCCGCGCGAAACTGGCAGACTCCTTCCGCCTCGCCGCGCTCGAACACAGCACCACCCAGGGCTCCGCCGACACCACCCGCAAGTTCCTCTTCCGCCTGCACGACGGTCGCTACGTGGAAAGCGTGCTGATCCCCGCCAACCCCGCGCTCTACGGCGAGAAATCCGACCGCCGCACGCTCTGCGTTTCCTCGCAGGTCGGCTGTGCTTACGGCTGCAAGTTCTGCGCCTCCGGTCTCGCCGGCTTCACCCGCAATCTCGACGCCGCGGAAATCGCCGGGCAGGTCCTCGCCGCCGAGCAACTCTCCGGCGAGCGCGTGGATTCCCTCGTCTTCATGGGCATGGGCGAACCACTCGCCAACCTCGACAACCTGCTAGCCGCCATCGCCCTGATCACCGGCCCGAAAACCCTGCACCTCGGCGCGCGCCACCTCACCATTTCCACCTCCGGCCTGGTCCCGCAGATCAAACAGCTCGCCGAGCATCCGCAGCAGATCCGCCTCGCGATTTCCCTGCACGGCGCGACCGACGACGTCCGCCAGCAGATCATGCCGATCAACAACAAATGGCCGGTCGCCGAGTTGTTCGCCGCGCTTGATCATTGGAACGCCAAGAAGACCCAGAAGCTCACGCTCGAATACATCCTCATCCAGGACGTCAACGACTCGCTCGAACAAGCCGCCATCCTCGCCCGCCACGCCCGACGGTTAGGTGCGAAGGTGAACCTCATCCCCTACAACACCGTCGAGGGACTCGAGTGGAAACGCCCGCCAAACAACCACTGCCGCGCCTTCCAACAGGTGCTGCAGAACGCCGGCGTCACCGCGAACCTGCGCCTCGAAAAAGGCCACGACATCGACGCCGCCTGCGGCCAGCTCCGCCTCAAGCAGGAGACAGCGGAAGGGATCATCGAAGCTCCCGCCAAACGATAGCCGTCGGTCACATCCCCTTCAGCGCCTTCTCCATCTCCTCGAGCATCTTCAGCGATTCGATCATGGACTGGTACATCAGCCAAGTCAGCACGAGCGTGGCCAGGGTGATGCCGGCTTTCCACGCCGGTTTCAGAGTCGGGTGCCACCAGACCAAAGGCAAGGCCAGCGGTCCGACAGATAGAATCGCGATCACGATGACCGACGTCCGGAAATACCACGGCAGGTTGCTGGCCGGATTAAAATCATCGACCAGCAAAACGGCTTGCCCGTGCCGCTGGTCGAGTTGCGGACGCCCCCACGGGGTGAGCCACGTCAGCGACAATCTGGGGCTGATCGCCATCCACGAGCCGGATTTGCTGAACCGCGAGGTTTGGCTCACCGTGAAAGGCCACGGCTGCGGCTACGAGGCCGTCCGCACCGCGATCAAGGCGGCCAAGGTCGCCGGAGTCGCTAGATTCGCGCGTGACAGGTCTTCCCCTACCAGTTCGACTTCGAACCGGTCCTCCACGGCCGCCACCAGTCGCACGATCGCCAGCGAGTCGAGTCCGGCCTCAAACAAATCCCCGTCTTCGGGAAAATCCCAATCCAGGTCGATGACCCCTTCATCGTTCAACCAGTCGATCAGTTCCACGGGGGTCGGTGATTTCTTGTTCGTTACTTCCATGTGCAAAAACGGTGCTATGACTTTTTCGCCCCTTCAAGCGGAAAGGTTGGAAAAATTTATTTGACGGACAAGCGGCTGAAATTTCACGGAGCAAGCCACCGGAAGAGCATCGTCCTTGCACGCCCCCGGCAGGACCGCTAGGACTTCGCCATGCCTTCCCCGCAGCGCTTTCATCACCGGCAGTTCGCCGATGTGGACGCGTTGGTGGCGTTGAAAAAATCCCGCCGCGTCTCCGTCTGCATCCCCACGCTCAACGAGGCGGAGACCATCGGCCCGATCGTTTCGATCATCCGCGATTCGCTCGCGCGCCGCGGACTGGTCGATGAGATCCTCGTCATCGACTCCGGTTCCACGGACGCCACCCGCGAACTCGCCGCTGCCGCGGGAGCCGGCGTCCACCTCGCCTCCGGAATTCTACCGGACCGGACGGACTATTGTGGGAAGGGCGAAAACCTCTGGAAAGCCCTCCACGTTTCCAGCGGCGACATCGTCTGTTATGTCGATGGCGACATCTCGAATTTCCACCCCGGCTTCGTCACCGGACTCGTCGGCCCGCTGCTCGCCGACCCCGCCATCGACTACGTCAAGGCCTTCTACGAACGCCCGCTTGCCTATGGCGACGAGTCCCACTCGACCGGCGGCGGGCGTGTTTCGGAAATCCTCATCCGGCCGCTGATCTCGCTGTTCTATCCGGAGCTCGGCGGCATCCTCCAGCCGCTTTCCGGCGAATACGCCGCCCGCCGCGAGACTCTGGAATCGCTCGCGTTTCCCGTCGGCTACGGCGTGGAAATGGCGCATCTCATCGACCTCGCGCGCGACGGGAAAATCGACCGCATCGCCCAGACCGACCTCGTCAAACGCATCCACCGCAACCGCGACGACGACGAGCTCGGCAGCATGGCCTTCGCCATCCTCCGCGTGGTTCTCCGGCGCCTGGAACGCGACGGCAAGCTCACTCTCGCCGCTCCCCTGCCCGCCCTCTATCAATCGTGGGCCATCAACGGCGAGAGCATCGAACCGCTCGCGAAAACCATCCACGAGCCCGAGCGCCCGCCGGTCCGGGGTGACTCAGGCATTCCTGCCTGATCTTTACTTTATTGCCCGCGGGAAGCGCAGGCGGGAACGCCTGTGTCACCCTCGTGATTTCCAATCCTTGCCAAACCCGGGAATTTCGTTAGCTTGTTCAAATGAACGACCCCGAACCGCTCAGTTCGCGCATCCAGGACATGCCATACGACCAGCGGCCGCGGGAAAAACTCGCATCGCTCGGACCCGCCGCCCTCGACAATGCCGAGCTGATGGCGTTGTTCATCTCCACCGGAATGAAAGGCCGCAGCGCGATCGAGATCGGGCGGGAACTGATCGCCAAATACGGGTCGATGGGCGCGCTCGGCGGTTTGCCGGTCGCCGAGTTGTCGAAAATCAAGGGTCTTGGTCTGGCAAAAGCCTCGAAACTCGCGGCGGCCTTCGAGCTCGGAACCCGCGTGGCCCGCGAGCAACTGCGGGATGTCTCGCTCGAAACGCCCGAGCTGATCCATAATTTCTTCGGGCCGCAGCTCCGGCATTTGTCGCAGGAACAAGTCATGGTCGCGGTGCTCGACACGCGCTTGCGGCATGTGGCGACCACGGTCGTCTCGGTCGGCACCGTCAACGATTCGAGCGCGCATCCGCGGGAAATTCTCCGCCCGGTGATCACCCGTGGAGCTTACGGATTCATTTTAATTCACAACCACCCGTCGGGCGACCCGAGCCCCAGCCGCGCGGATGAAATCGTGACCAAGCGGATGGTGGAGGCGGCGAAACTGATGCAGGTTTGCTTCCTTGATCACGTCATCATCGGCAGGCCGTCGCCGGGCAGGGCTCCTTATTATTCGTTCCGCGAGGCGGGTTTGGTTCCCTGAGTTGCTTTTCGCAAACCGCGGCCCTAGGCTCCGCCGAAATTCCGCATGTATCGCCTCCACCTCACCCGGAACCTGCGCACGCTCGCATTCCTGCTGACCCTTGCCGCGTTGTTAGGCGCCACCGGCGTCCTGTGGTGGGCGAACCACACCGGCCTGCCCGAGCCGTGGCGCGCCGCCATCGAGCGGGAGACCTCGAAACAGGGAGTGCATCTCAAGATCGGCGGTTTGCGCTACGCCGTCTTCCGGGGGATCGTCGCCACCGACGTTAGGGTCTATTCCGAAGCCGAACACCTGCGGGAGTTTTCCCGGCTGGAACGCGTCGTCCTCAGCTTCGACAACACCAAGCTCGCGCGCGGCACCATCCACCTCAAAAGGCTCCAGCTCGACGACGCCCGCCTCGTCCTGGCCGTGGACCCGAAAGATCCCGAGTCCGAAACCCTCGACATCACCGATGCGAACGGGACCGTGTTGATGCCCGGCGAGCGGCGCCTGGAAATCCGCGACGCCCACGGCAAAATCGCCGGAATCGACGTCACCCTCAACGCCCGCCTCATCGGCTATCAGCAGGAGGGAAGCAAACCGCCCGACGATTCCAACGAGGGCAAACGGCGCGCCCTGCTGGCAAAGGTGATCAACGAGCTGGAGAAGTGGAATTTCGATAGAAACCACGCTCCCGCCCTGCAGATCACCGCCGAGGGCGACATCAACGACCACTCCTCGATCACCGCCAAAATCGGGTTGAGGATCCAAGGCATGGAGAAAAACGGACATGTCCTCGACGAAGTCACCGCGCAGGCGGACATGGCCGGCGACGTGCTCACCGTCACCTCGCTGCGTGCGACCGACTCACGCGGGGTTTTCGAGGGACACATCGACTACAACCTGCGGGACCGCGAGGGCCGCTTCGATGTCTCCTCGTCGCTGGAGGTTCCCCAACTCCTCACCGCGTGGCTCGGACTGCCAGCGCTTCACGACGTTTCAATCGGCGGAAAACAACGGCTGGAAGCCGAGGGGGATTTCCAACTGGATGAGAAAAACGTGCCGCAGATCAAGCTGACCGGCCACGCCCGCTGCGAATCGGTGACGCTGCGGGGAATGCCGTTCGATGCCGTGGAAGGCGCGTTCTCATGGCGGGACGGAGACCTGTTTCTGCGGGACTTGCGCTTGATCCGGCCGGACGGTGAAGCTAAGGGCAAGGCGATGGTCGAGTGGCCCCTGGTCCGGCTGGAGTTGCACAGCACCCTGCCGGTGCCGGTCTATCGACCGTTTTTCGTCAAGCAACCGCTGGAGATCGTCCTCAATGATTTCTCCGAGCGCGAGGGCGCGTCGGTCGATGTCAGGCTGGAAGGCGGCTTCGACGTGACTAACAGATTCGCCTGGGCCTACACCGGCAGCGGCTCGGTGAGAAACCTGAACTACAAGGGAGTGCCGGTGAACTCGGCGAAATGCCAGTTTTCGCTCAACCACCACGAGCTGGATTTTTACGACGGCACGGTGGTTTTCAACTACTCGGATTACGCCCTTCACCAGGCCTTCAACGGACCGACCGAAGGCACCGCGAAGGTCGGCCGCATCCGCTACGACGCGCCGAGCAAACTGGTGGAAGTCGGGGACGTGCGCGGCGCGTTCTGGGCCGCGCCGATGGTCCGGCTGTTCGCGCCGAAAGTCGCGGACACCCTCGAACAATACCGCTTCCACCAACCGCCGGAACTCAAAGGCGCCGGCGTGGTGGACGTCACGCCGCAGGGACGCACCGCCCTGGACGTTTCCTTCAGTTCCGACCATCCGGCGGACTATCAGTTTCTCGGCGAGAACCTCACGCTCGACCGCCCCTCCGCGCAAGTCGCCATCCGCGGTGAGCGGACCCGCGTCACCAACCTCAAGCTCGACGCCTTCGACGGACCTGTGGCCGGAAATTTCGAGTATCTCGGCGGAGGCCGGCTCAAGGGCGAGCTGAGCTGGACCAAGCTGTCGATCCCCGGCCTGACCTCCACCTACGGTTTCCAGATGAAAGGCGCCGGCGACGTCACCGGCCGGATCGATTTCTCGCTCACCGACAGCAAGGTGGAAACCATGGCAGGCGAGGGATTGCTCGCGCTGGAAAAAGCCGAGCTATTTTCCGTCCCGATGTTCGGCCCGCTCACCCCGCTGATCGGAGGCGTGCTGAATGACGAGAGAGCGGGCTTCCAACGGGCGAAAAGCGCGTTCTTCACCTTCAAGATCCAAGACGGCATCCTCACCAGCAACGATTTCCAAACTGCCACCACTTCGCTCAACTTCACCGGCGATGGCTCGCTCGACCTGAAAGAGCGGACCATCGACATGACCCTGCGGATGAACGCTCGCGGCCTGCTCGGATTAATCACCTTGCCGCTGCGGCCGTTTTCCGGGCTATTCCAATTCCGCGGAACCGGTCCGCTCAAAGCCCCCAAATGGGAAAGCCTCAAGTTCACCGCTCCTCAGGAAACCCAGAAACAAATCCTGCTGGAAGCGCCGCGGGCCAAAGTCATCGATGACGGCGAATGATGGATATTTTTTCAAGTCACATCTTGCGCCCGCCAGCGGGAAGGGCTAGTTTTTTTTCGACGCCGGTGAATCATGAAGGTTCATCCGAAAACCAAAACCAACCCCCATGAACAATCCATTTCCCACCGCTAACACACTCGATCCGGAAGCAGGCTTCACTCAGACACCCTCGGTTTCACAGGCCGCGAACGATCTCCGCGCCGCCGCGGGCGAAAAAGCCCGCGAATTCGTCCACACCGCCGAGGAAAAAGCCGCCGCGCTGAAGGGCCGCGCCGTCGAGTCCGCCCAGCAGTTCCGCGACACCGCCACCGAGCGGGCCAGCCAACTCAAGGCCACCGCCACCGAAAAGGCCCTCCATTTCAAGGAATCCGCCACCGAACAATGGCAGGACACCCGGGTGAAAGCCAAGGAACTGCACATCACGGCCGAGGATTACATCCGCCAAAATCCCACCAAATGCGTGCTGAGTGCCCTCGGTGCGGGATTCCTGATCGGCCTCATCGTCCGCCGCTGAGAAACATGACCTCCTGTCAGGTGGGTTTTCCTCCAGTCTCATGAGTTCTTCGTCTGACATCGTGCCGGCTCCTCCCGAAGAAGCCGCACAGCCCGAGTCGCAGCCGCAGGACCCGCTCCCCGCCAATTGGCGCGAAGCCTTGATGTCCTTGGTCGCGACCCGGCTGACCCTGATTGAGCTGGAGGCAAAAGACGCCGCCAAGCAAACTGCTAGGCGCGGCTCGTCGCTTGCCGCGGCGGTTGGATGCATCGTTTTCGCGTGGGCCCTCCTTCTCGCAGGAGGAGTTTCCATCATTGCGAAATCCGCCGACCTGCCATGGGACCAGGTCGCCATCGGTGCCGCTGTTCTCCACCTCTTGGGTGGCATCATCCTCGCCCGGCTGGCCAGACCCTCGGCAGCCACCGCGTTTCCCATCACCCGTGCTGAATTTCAAAAGGACCGAGAATGGATCGAAAATTTCCAAAAGACCAAGAAATCGAACGACTGATCCGCCTCGGCGAAGCAGCCCGCTCCTGCCTGGAGCACGAGGCGGTTTTGCTCAAACAGCGGCTCGACGTCCCCGCGAGAATCCGCGGTTCCCTGAAGGAGCACCCGGCGGGCTGGCTGCTCGGATCATTGGCGTCAGGACTCGCCGCCAGCTTGCTTCTCCGCCTCAAACCCCGCCGCCCCGCGGAAAAAAAGCACCGGGGCTTGCCGCTCACCCTGCTGGGTCTCACCTTAACCGCCATTCGTCCCATCGCAAAAGTCTGGCTCACCGACCAAGTGAAAAGCTATCTCACCGGTCAGACACGCACCTCGGCGGTCAACTCCACTCAGTTTAACCGGATCCCTTCATCTAAACCTTTATAAATCCATTCATGTCTGCACATCAGGTTCTCGATCACGTCGATCAATACCTCCAACTCGGGCGCGATTATGACTGCTCGGACCTCCACCTTCCCACCGCCTATCCACCCGCATGGCGGCGTTTCGGTCAACTTTCCCCGATCTGGACCGACCATGATCCGCTGACTCCCGAGGACACCGAGCGCCTTGCCCGCTCTTTCCTCGGCCAGAAGGAATGGGACCGGCTCCAAAAACATGGTGACATCGACTTCGCCTACTCCGCGCCCAACGGACGCTACCGCGCTTCCGTCGTCAAGCAGCGCCTCGGCTACGACATGGCCTTCCGGATCATCAACGACAAGATCAAGTCGATCGAAGACATCGGACTACCGCTCGAGCACATCCTGCCGCTCACCCGCTATCAGAACGGCCTCGTCCTCGTCACCGGCTCCGTCGGCTCCGGCAAGTCCACCACCCTCGCCGCCCTCGTCGATTTCATCAACCGCGACCGCGAGGACCACATCCTCACCCTCGAAGACCCGATCGAATACGTCTTCGAATCCAAAGGCTGCCACGTCAACCAACGCGAAGTCCACAAGCACACCGAATCCTTCGCCCGCGCTCTGCGGGGCGCGCTGCGGGAGGACCCTGACGTCATCATGGTCGGAGAAATGCGCGACCTCGAGACCATCCAGCTCGCTCTCACCGCCGCGGAAACCGGCCACTTGGTTCTCGGCACCCTCCACACCGGAAACGCCCCGCGGACCCTCGACCGGGTGCTCGACGTGTTCCCCACCGACCAGCGCGAGCAGATCCGCATCATGGTTTCCGAGTCGCTCCGCGGCATCCTTTCCCAACAGCTCGTCCCCCGCGCCGACGGCAATGGCCGCGTTCTCGCCCTCGAACTCCTGGTCAACACCCCCGCAGTCGCCAACTGCATCCGCGAGGGCAAAACCTTCATGCTTCCCGGCGTGATGCAGACCGGCAAGAACGTCGGGATGATCACGATGGACGAATCGCTGCGCCAACTCTACGTGCAAGGCCTCATCTCCAGGGAAGAGACGCTGTTCCGCTCGGATGACAAGAACCAGATGAAGGCGTTCTTTGAATCCTGACCCGCTCCCAACCGAACCGGTCACCCCAAAGGCAACACTCCAAAAACCCATTATTCCTCTCACTTCTCCATGGCCAAGATCGACAATTTTTTCCGCTATCTGATCGCCACCAAGGGTTCGGACCTTCATTTGTCCGAAGGCCAGGTGCCCAAAATCCGCGTCCACGGCGCGGTCGTCAACATCCCCGACCAGCAAGCTCTGGCAGGAGACAGCTTCAGGGATCTTCTCGCCGAAATTTGTGACGCCAAGGCCTTCCAGCGCTACCTCGAAGACGGCGATCTCGACTTCGCCTACGAAATGGACGTGGACTCCCGTTTCCGCTGCAACTATCTGAAACAGCAGAACGGCCTCGCCGCCGTCTTCCGCTTGATCCCCACCGAAATCGCCACGCTCGAAAGCCTCGGAGTGCCGGAAGTCGTCAAGGAATTCGGCCACATGCGCTCCGGCCTCGTCCTCGTCACCGGCCCCACCGGCTCGGGCAAGTCCACCACGCTCGCCGCGCTGCTCGACTACATCAACATCAACTTCAACCGCCACATCATCACGGTGGAGGAGCCCATCGAGTTCGTCCACCGCAACAAGCGCTCCATCATCACCCAGCGCGAGGTGCCGATCCAGACGCCCTCCTTCGCCGACGGCCTGCGCGCCGCGCTGCGGGAAGACTCGGACATCGTCCTCGTCGGGGAAATGCGGGATTTGGAAACCATCTCGCTCGCCCTAACGGCCGCCGAAACCGGCCTGCTCGTCTTCGGCACGCTCCACACCAACAACGCCCGCAAGACCGTTGACCGGATCATCGACGTGTTCCCCGCCAACCAGCAATCCCAGGTCCGCACCATGCTCGCGGCCTCGCTGCGCGGCGTCGTCGCCCAGCTGCTTTGCAAGCGCGTGGACAAGCCCGGCCGGACCGCCGTGCACGAGATCATGTTCGCCACCCCCGCCGTCGCCGCGATCATCCGCGAGGGCGCGACCCAGAAACTCTACGACGTCATCACCGGCGGCAAGAACGAAGGCATGCAGTTCATGGACGAATCGATCTGGTCGAAACTCCGCGAAGGCATGATCTCGCCCGAGGAAGCCTACATGAAGGCCATCGACAAGACCCGCTTCAAGAAATTCCTGCCAGAACATCTCTCCCGCCTCGGCGAAGCCTCCGGCGAGAGCCCGATGACGCACTGACCGGCAAAGGGGGGCGGACATCTTGTCCGCCCGGACGATGTGAAGAGAAAGAGCCGGGCTTCGCGCCCCCGCTTTCGCCGCGCATCGGCAAGTGGACAAAATGTCCACACCCCCTATTTCGCCCCCCACCTTCGGTGACACCCGCCAAGCAAGAGGATTCAGAACGGCTCGTCGTCGCTCCAGGCGTCGTCGTTTCCCACGTTCCACTCCTCCACCAGCTCCGCCGGGAAATCCTCGAGGAACCTCGACGGGCGGCAGATGACGTCGCCGGTGTAGGACTTCGGGTTCATCATCGGGAAGGTCAAATAGAGATCGTCCTTCGCCCGCGTCAGCGCCACGTAGAACAGGCGCCGCTCTTCCTCCAGCATCGGCTGGTCCTCCGCCTCGAGGATGCGGCCGTTAGGAAACTGCCCGTCCACCAGCCAGATCAGGAACACCACCTTCCACTCCAGCCCTTTCGCCTGGTGGATGGAGGAGAGCGTGACTTTCTCGTCGTCGCGCTCGCTCTTGTCGCCCGTCGGCTCGCCGTCCACCGAGCTCATCAGCGAGAGCTGGGCGAGGAAATCGAGGATGTCGTCGAAGCCGCCGCCATACTGCGAGAGCTGCTCGATGTCGCTGCGGCGGTTCTCGAAATTCTCGAAGCTCGCCTTGAGATACTCGTCATAGACTCCCTCCAGGATGCTGAAAACCATCTCGGAAGGCCGGGCGAACTCCCCGCCCGGCGTCAACTCGTCCAACACATAACAGAGTTGCTGCCAGTGCTTCACCGCCTTCTTCGGCACCTTGAACTTCAGGAACAGGTCCGACCACTTCGGCGGCAGCTCCTCCTTCGCCGCCCAACCGCTCTTCAGCCACTCGCTCCACAGCTTCTGCGCCGCCACCGGCCCGCAGCCGGGCAGCAGGTTGACCATCCGCATGAAACTCACCTCGTCCCGCCGGTTCACCACGAAGCGCATGAAGGCGGCGATGTCCTTGATGTGCGCCTGCTCGAAAAACCGCAGCCCGCTGGTGATCCCGAACGGAATCCCCCGCACCGTCAGCTCCATCTGGATTTCCAAGCTCTGGAAATGCGCCCGATAGAGCACGGCCATCTGTTCCAGCGGAATCCCCTCCTCGCGCAACTCCAGCATCCGCTGCGCGACGAAGGCCGCCTGGCTGCGCGGGTCTTCCAGCGCGACCAGCGCCGGCCTCGCCCCGGCCGGCTCGCGCGACGCGCGCAGGTCCTTTTCAAACCGCCCGGAGTTCGCCCGGATCGCCGCGTTGGATAGATCGAGAATTTCCGGCACGCTGCGGTAGTTCGTCTCGATCGTGAAAACCTTGGAACCCGGATAGCGCACCGGAAATCCCAGGATGTGCTCCATGTCCGCGCCGCGCCACGAGTAGATCGACTGCGCGTCGTCGCCCACCGCCATCAGGCTGTTCTTGTCGCCCACCAGCAGGTCGATCATCCGGCCCTGCACCGAGTTGGTGTCCTGATACTCGTCCACCAGGATGTGCTTGAATTTCTGCTGATAGAGCTCCAGCACGTCCGGCCGCTCCTCGAAGAGCCGCACCGTCATCACCAGCAGGTCGTCGAAATCCATCGAGTTCGTCGCCAGCTTTTTCGCGATGTAGCCGGTGCGGACGAGCTCGATTTTTTCCGTCCAGTCGTAAAAATGATCGTATCTGGCGGCGATGACCTCCTCCAGCGTCGCGCCGGTGTTTTCGATCAGGCTGAACATCGACGCCAGCACGTCCGCCTTCGGAAACCGCCGCTGCTTGGTGTCGATGTCGCAGTTCGCGATGACCGCCGAGAGCAGTGATTTCTGGTCGTCGCGGTCCAAAATCGAAAACGAGCGGGTGAATCCGAGATCCTCCGCATGCCGCCGCAAGATCCGGCTGCCGACCGAGTGGAAAGTCCCCGCCCACAAGTCCGACGTGTCGTGCTGCACCAGTTCCCGCACCCGCTCGATCATTTCCCGCGCCGCCTTGTTAGTGAAGGTGAGCAGCAGCACCTGCTTCGACTCGATCCCGTGGTCCAGCAGCCAGGCCACCCGGTAAGTGAGCGTCCGCGTCTTCCCCGAGCCCGCCCCCGCGATGACCAGCGCCTTCCCCGGCGGCGAGGAAACCGCCTCGTATTGCTCCGCGTTGAGCGCCGCCACGTAATCGATGCCGGATGCCGCGACCGCTTGCGGGCGATGAAGGGTGTATTGACGAGCCATGCGCGAGCCCACCCTGACAGCGGATTCGCCGCCGGGCAACCGGTTTGAATTCTGCAGATCCACGAGGCGAACTGGCGCTTCCTCACCATCCTTGGCTCCTCCAAGGGCGGCCAAGCCCGCGAACTCCACGAACGCTCCCGCTTCAAGCGCTACCAAGGAGCCTGGAAATACCTGGACGGCAAGGGTTGAACCGAATCATCCCCGGCGGGCGTGATCCCCCTGCTTACCACTCGGAGCCGAGGCCGTGGCGGCCGGCGAGTTCCAACAGGTCCTCGCGCATCGGCCACTCGTCGGGTCGCTCGCTGGTGGCGTGGCGTTTGCTGGCGCCTTTCAAGGTCATGCAGCCGGTGTTGTCGCCGATCTGGCGGATCGAATCGACTTCCTCGGCGGTGAAACGGACGTCCGGCAGCCTGGCGAAATCACGGATCTTGTCTTCGATCAGGCGCGCGCCTTCGCCGGCTTCCTGGATGAACGTGGGCACCACGCTTTCCACCGCGGGGTGGCTGAGGTTCCAGATACAGGCGAACTGGAGCAGCGTCAGGTTGTATTTCTCGGCGAGCGGACGCATGCGGTTCGCCTTTTCCATGCCGTGCCGGACCCAGCCTTCCGGCCGATAGGTCCGGTGGTCTCCGGGCTTGAAGCTGTGCTCCGGGCCGCCGATGTCGTCGTGGAAGACGCCGCCGTAATCGACGACGCGGGTCATCACCTTGACACCGTGTTTCTCACAGACCGGCAGGGTCAGCCCGACCGGCCAGGGCTCCAGCGGGTTGAGAATGAGCATCGACCAGTCGATGAGGTGGCCGAATTTTTCGAGGCAGTAAACCAGGTCGAGCGAGAAACCGTTAGCGGGACCGGGCGCGATGCCGAGGCGGTCGGTGAGGCCCGAGGTTTTCGCGCCCTCGAGAGCCTGCCAGAGCGGCTCGCTGGTGTAGCCGAGCTCGTCCGGGTTGTGGAGCATGAGCAGGTCGAACTTGTCCGCGCCGCAGCGCTCGAGCTCCTTGGCGCAGGCCATGTTGATGAAATCCGAGTAGCCATCCGGGCCACGCAGTTCGGGCGAGGTGAAGCGCGGGTAGCCCTGGCTGCCCTGGCGCTGACCTTCGTAGAAATCGTGACCGATCATGCCCACCAGGCCGTAGGTGGAGCGGTCGATGCCTTTGAGGGCGCGGCCCAACAGCTCGTCGGCCTTGCCATTTCCATAGACGTCGGAAGTGACGAAGGTGCGGATGCCGGCCTCGTAGGCGGTCTCGATGCATCCGATGAAGCGTTCCTCGGACAAGGTTTCGCCAAAATGCATGAAGCGTCCGCCGCTCCAGGTGCCGTATGCTGTGGTGGTAGGTTCCATCGTTGGGAAGTTGAGTGCCTGTGAGTAAGCCCGTCGCGCAATCCGGTCAACACCAAGCGACAGTCGGATTTTCCCAATTTCTCCGCATCATCCCTTCCCGCATCATCCGAAGCGTCCGACAATGGGAGCCAGATCCTTCGCCGTTTGTTCCGGCCACAGCGTGCGTGGCGTGAAAATCGCGGTGTCGAGGACGCGGTGAGAGGGACTCGACGGCGTTTCCGGGATGGAGGCGACGGCGGCGCGGATGATCCGCTTCGCCATGGCGCTGTTAGCGTGAAGATTCTCGATCACGGCCTCCACCTCGACGGCGACCTCGTCCGTTTTCCAGCAATCGTAGTCGGTCACGAGAGCCAGCGTGGCCGCCGCGATTTCCGCCTCGCGGCAGAGCCGGGCTTCCGGGCCGTTGGTCATGCCGATGATGTCCGCGCCGTTCAGACGGTGGAAATGCGCCTCGGCGCGGGTCGAGAATGCCGGACCGTTCATGCAAAGATAAGCACCGCCGTCGTGGACTTTCGGCGCGAGCGAACGCGCGGCGGCCAGCAGGATTTCCCGCAATTCCGCGCAATACGGATCGGCGAAACCGATATGCGCGGCGATGCCGTTTCCGAAAAACGTGTGCTTGCCCGCCGTGCCGGTGCGGTCGATCAACTGGTCCGGCACGACGATGTCGCGCGGCGCGAGTTCCTCCCGCAAACTGCCGACGGCCGTGACCGAAACCACCCAGCGCACGCCGAGCGAGCGCAGCGCCCAGACGTTCGCGCGGTGGTTGATCTCATGCGGCATCAGGCGGTGCCCCACGCCGTGGCGCGGCAGGAAACAAACCCGCCGCCCGCCGATGCGGCCGCTGACCAACTTGTCCGACGGATCGCCGAACGGCGTCGCGACCGCCTGCTCGGAGATTTCCTCGAATCCCTCCATTTCATAAAGCCCGCTGCCGCCGATGATTCCGACGGCAGGCTCGTTCGTTAATTTTGAATTCATTGGGTCGGTAATTTCAGGCTGTGGATGATCGTGGACGAAGTCAGCCGCGGCGGATCTTTGACCCGTCAAAGAGGATCGTCATGCGGTAAACCCGCTTTTCACGCGTTTCGATCCTGCCGGTGACGAGGTCGAAGCGCTGCGGGATTTCCTGGCGGTGAATGTCCACGCTGGCGCGGAACCCGCGCTCTGAGAAGACGTCGATGAGGATGGCGATGGCGACCGGATCCTCGAACAGCGCCTCCTCGGTGTTGATCATCGCCCGCCCGCTGACGGCGTAGCGCTTGATGATGGGCATCATTTTCCCCTGGATGAAATCGACGACGGAGCGCAACCGGTCCGGGCATTCGACCTGATAGCCGTCCAGCCGGTTGACGAGTTCCTGGCGGGCCTGCACGACGATTTCGTCCGCCAGCGGGATGTGGCGCAGGCTGTCGTAAGTGAGCGGGTCAAGCTCGAGCGAGCTCTGATAGGCGAGCTCGTTGATGATGTTCTGTTGGACGATCTCGATCGGCGCCTGGGCGTTGATGAAATGATAGTGGAAGATTTGCTTCAGCGAGACGAGCGCGTCGTAAGTCTTCTCCTTGAAGGTGCGGTAGCGGTTGCGCGCGAGTTCGGGATGGAAGTCGGTGTTGCGCTCCTCCTCCAGCTCCCCCACGCCGGACTGGCGGATCTCCACATTGCGGGCGAGCGCCTCCCGGCCGCGCTTGAGCTGGCGGGCGATGCTCTCCGCCTCATCCACGAAGAGCACCATGATGTGGAACGTCGGCTGGCGGAAATGCAGGGCCTTGGGAGTGCCGGAAAACTCGCGGCGCAACCCGATCATTTGATCGTAAAACATCTTGAGGCACTCGACCTGCACGGTGGTGCGGGGAAATCCATCGAGCACCGCGCTCTCCCGGAACTGCGGCTTGAGGAGTTCGTGGAGGAGCAGGCGGAGCACCTCCTCGTCCCCCACCATGCCGCCGCCCGCCTTGATCGTCCGCGCCTCCGGGGAATCCAACAGCTGGCTGATCACGATGGGCGCCGCGGTGATGCCGCGGACCCGGCAGATGAAGGCGGTGTTCGTTCCCTTGCCGGAACCGGGCGCGCCTCCCAGCAGGATGAGCTCCTTGGGGAAAAGCAGGTTTTCCCGGCCGAGCTCTTTCTCCAGCCCTTTCCAAACCCGGTTGAAAATCAGCTGGGCGTCCTTGATTTCAAGATCAGGACTCAGGATGGCGGCGGTGGATTGGCTCGGATTCACGGGCGGGGACTACATAACATCGCCGGACCGCGGTCCAGAGCGTCTTGAAAGAATCACGGCCCCGCCTGCAAAGACGGGGCCGTGACGATGGAACTATTTTCCAAGCGGCGATCAATGGCCGCCGCCGGAGCCCTTGATATAAGTACCGACGCCGATGATGATCGTGGAAAGAATCAGGGTCAGGATGCCGACGCCGATCAAACGGTGGGCCTTCTTGCTGGAGCCTTTCCATTCGTGGAAAATCCAGCCCCACATCGTGCTGAAGATGATGATGCTGGCCATGTGCAAGGTCCACGAGGCGAAACCGAACTTGCCCATCTGCGTCTCGCCCATGGTGTAAAAGAAGAACTGGAAATACCAGGTGGTGCCGGCAAGCGCGGAGAACAGATAGTTCCCGAGCATCGGGATTTTCAAATCACTCTGCGCGGGGGTCGAGGAACCGGAAGATGAGCCGCCGCCGTGCTCGCCACCCGAAGCGGTCAGGCCGGCGTGCTCGGCACGGGCGTGCGAGGCAAGATACTGATAGCCGGTCCGGTTCTTGATGTTCAGCCCGACGCACCAGACAAAGTTAGTGGCGAAGCCGCCGAGCATGACGACGATCAATTTGGGAAGCCCGCTCCAGATCACCGAGGTCCCAGCAGCCACCGAGGCGTCGCCGATCGGATTGCCGGCGGTCAGGCCGAAGCTGAAGCAGGCGCTCATGATCCCGGAGAAAGTCGCCACGAGGATTCCTTTCTTGAAGCTGAACTCGGCGATGGCCTTCTTCTTATCCTCGGCCGACATTTCCTTTTCCTTGGTCGCACCGGCAAGAGCGGCGATGAAAATGCCCAGCAAGCACACCGCCACGCCTAGCAGCGTGACCTGTCCGGCCGTGCTGGAAGCGATCTCGGTGATCGACTCCGCCACCGGGATGGTGGGGAAGAACAGTTTGAAAATCGGCGGCAGCAAGGTGCCAAAGGCCGCGCAGTAACCGAGGGCGACCCCCATGCCGAGCGACATTCCGAGATAACGCATCGCCAGGCCGAAGGTCAGACCGCCGGTGCCCCAGAGCGCGCCGAACAGGAAGGTCCAGCCGAGGGTGGACACGGACTGGCTGATGAGAACCCCGAAGACGTCCTTGGTCAAAAAGGAAGCGAGCAGCAGCGGGCAGATGATCCAGGAGAAGAACCCGCCGACAAGCCAGTAGGTTTCCCAAGACCATTTTTTAACGCCCTTGTATGGCACGTAGAAACTTCCCGAGGCCAAGCCGCCGAGCCAGTGAAACACAACGCCGAGTAATGCAGATCCCATAATATAGTGATGTCAGTTGGATTTTTGGATGATGGAGAATTTCTAACTCAGGCGCGCTTGCTCAGCACCGCGGTCTCGTATTGCTTGACCTCGGCGAGCCAGTCGGTGCCGGCGGGGACGTTTTGCGACTCGCAACAAGCATCCCAAACCGCCCCCCATGGCAAGCTCTTGGATTCCTCCATCAGCGCGAGGCGCGAGGTGTAGTCGCCGGATTTCTCCGCGTCGCGGAGGGCCGCGGGCTCCAGCAAGGCCATCAGCAGCGCCTTGAGCGTGTTGCGCGTGCCGATCGTCCAGGCCGCGATCCGGTTGATGCTGGCGTCGAAGAAATCCAGGCCGATGTGGGTGCGGGCGAGCAGTTTGTTGCGCACGAGCTCGGCGGCGATGGACTGGAGCGCGTCGTCCAAGGTGACGACGTGGTCGCTGTCCCAACGCACGCCGCGGCTGACGTGAAGGAGGATTTCCGGCACATACATCAGCACGGAGGAAAGCTTGTCGGCGATGCCTTCCGTCGGGTGGAAATGGCCGGCGTCGAGGCAGAGCAGTTTCTGGTTCTTGATCGCGTAACCCATGTAAAACTCGTGCGAGCCGACCACATAGCTCTCGCTGCCGATGCCGAAGAGCTTGCACTCGACCGCGTCGAGGTGGTGTTTCGGATTGAGCTTCTTGGCGAAAACCCGGTCCAGCGAATCGGACAGGCGCTGACGCGGCGCGAGGCGGTCCACCGGGGTGTCCTTGTAGCCGTCGGGAATCCAGACGTTGGTCACGGTCGGCGAACCGAGCGCCTTGCCCATCGCCGCGCCGATTTCGCGGGAGGCGATGCAGTGATCGACCCAGAAATCGCGGATCGCTTTTTTCGGGTGGGAAAGGGTGAAACCGTCGGCGGCTTTCGGGTGCGCGAAGCAGGTCGGGTTGAAATCCATGCCCATGCCGTTGGATTTCGCCCAGTCGATCCAGCCTTTGAAATGCTCCGGCTTGATTTCGTTGCGATCGACTTTTTTGCCGCCGAACTCGCCGTAGAAGGCGTGGAGATTGAGGCGGTGATTGCCGGGGATCAGGGAGAGCGCCTTGTCGAGGTCCGCGCGGAGCTCGTCCGGAGTGCGGGCCTTGCCGGGGTAGTTGCCGGTCACCGCGATGCCGCCGCTGAGGCCTTCACCGGAGTTTTCGAAGCCGCCGACGTCGTCGCCCTGCCAGCAGTGGAGGGAAATCGGGATACCCGCGAGCGAGGCCATGGCGGCATCAGTATCGACGCCGAGATCGGCGTATCGGCCTTGGGCGAGCTTGTAGGACTGGGCGATGGATTTTGAGGATTTGGACATGGCGGATGGGATTCGGGTCAGCCTGCGTGGAATTCCCTCGAAAAACCTCCACTGTTTGGCCAAATACAAGCACGATCCCGCCAGTGAAACGCGTCCTCAAAATCGACGAGTGGTTCCATCCCGACGGCTTCCCGATCAGCGTGGAGCGCAGGGAACCGCAGGAACTTTTCGAACCCCACGCCCACGAGTTCGCGGAACTGGTGATCGTGACCGGCGGCAAGTGCCTGCACGTGACCGGGCAGGATTCCTGGGAACTCACGGCCGGCGACGTGTTCGTCATCGCCGGTCCCCGCGAGCACGAATACCGGGACCTCGTGGACCTGCGGCTCGTCAACATCCTCTATCAACCTAACCATTTGAAAATGGGACTGCTGGACCTGCCGTCCGTCGCCGGCTACCACGCGCTTTTCACGCTGGAACCCTCGTGGAAAAAACGCCAGCCGGCGAAGGGCCGGCTGCACCTCGGCGGCAAGGAAATGGTCCAGGTCATCGAGCTGGTGGACCGGCTCGAAGTGGAGTTGAAGACCCGCGAGCCGGGCTTCGGCTTCATGGCCACGGCGGCGTTCATGCAGATCATCGGCATGTTATCCCGCTGTTACGGCCGCAGCCCGTCGCCGGACGGACGCGCCCTGCTGCGCATCGGCGAGGCGCTGTCCCACTTGGAGCGCAACATCCACCGCGAGGTCAATCTGGAGGAATTGGCCAGCATCGCCCACATGTCCCGGCGGAGTTTCTTGCGGGTCTTCCAATCCGCCACCGGAACCTCCCCGCTCGCCTGGGTCATCGAGCAACGGATCAACCGCGCGTGCAATCTGCTGCGCCACACCGACCGCCGCGTCACGGAGGTCGCCTTCGACGTCGGCTTCAACGACAGCAACTATTTCACCCGGCAGTTCCGCAAAGTCACCGGGCTTTCCCCGCGGGACTACCGGCTGCGGAACGGCGTGGCGTGAGTCTCCATTAGAAATCGAACTGGTCGATGTTCTCCTTGGTGAAGACGAAGGGCTTGCCGAGGACGATGTTGTCACCGGCGATCGGCATCTTGCCGAGCTTGCCGGCGTTGAACTCGGTGGCACCCGGAGCGAGCTCGCCTCTGGCGGCCGCGGCACCGGCCATGACGGCGAGATAGCCGAGGTCCTCGACTTTCCAGAGGATGACCGCCTGGGTGACACCTTCCTTGACGTAGGTCTTGTTCTCACTGGGCAGGCCGAGGCCGAGGACTTTGACCGCGCCGGTCTTGCCCGCTTGTTTGACGGCTTCCGCGGCTCCGGGCACGGCGAGCGAGCTGGCGGCGATGATGGCTTTCAAATTCGGATAGGCGCTGAGCAGGTTGGTGGCTTCCTGCTGGGCTTTGTCCTTCTGGTCGTCGCACGGCTTGATGTCCACCAGCTTCATGTTCGGATAGGCGGCCTGGCGCCCCTTGATGTGCTTGATCCACTCGTTCATGTTGGACGAGGTGAGGCTGCCGGTGATGATGGCGAACTCGCCCTCGCTGCCCGTGAGAGTGGCGGCGGTGTCCATCAACTGCTCACCGATGGCCTGGGCGGTGGCCTGGTTGACGAAATACGAGCGGGCGTCCGGCTGGGCGTCCGCATCGTAAGTGATGACCTTGATGCCTGCGGCCTGGGCTTTCCTGAGGGCGGTGGAAATGGAGTCCTTGTTCTCACAGGCGGCGACGATGACGTTCACGCCGTCGGTGATCCAGTTTTCGACGATCTCGTTCTGCTTGGCGGGATCAGGATTGGTCGGGCCGTCGAATTTCAGCTCGGCGTTGAGTTCGGTGGCAGCGGCGCGGGCGCCACGCTCGCAGGTGACGAAGTATTGGTTGCCCTTGCTCTTGGGAAGAAAGGCGATGGTCAGCTTGCCGTCGGACTTGGTTTTGCTGCAGGAAACCAAGGGAAGCGTGGCGATGAGAGCGAGGCCGGCGATGAAGGATTTGCGTTTCATGGAGGGGTTGGATTCGAACTTCCGAGAGACTGCTTGAGCGCGCGGCGGACGGCGAGCGTTTTCATCACGGTGCCGATTGCGAGCGCGGCGATCAGTAAAACGCCGGTCAGCATACCGGACAACTCGCGGGCGACGCTGGAAACCGATTGGTCAAAGATCCGGTATTCCGAAATCCGCGTGAGGCCGTTGTTCAAGATGGCGAGCGACAACCACCCCAGCAGCGTGCCCGCCACCGTGCCCGTACCACCGAAAATACTCACGCCGCCGAGCACGACCGCCGTGATGGCTAGCAGCTCGTAGCCAATGCCAACGTTCGCCCGCGCTTCTCCTAACCGTGAAACAATGATCACCGCCGCGAGGCCGGCGACGGCTCCAGCGATGATGTAGGCGACGCTGGTATTGCGGGCGACGGGAATGCCGGCATACCCCGCGCCTTCCGCCGAAAATCCGATGGCGCGGAACGAACGTCCCAACGTGGCTTGATGCACTAGCAGCCAGATCCCCACGGCCACGGCGAGAAACACCCACACCTGCGTCGGGACCCCGGCGGTGTTGGAATTTCCCAATGCGAGGAAGGACTGGGGAAATTGCGCATACGCGACGGAACCTTTTGTCAGCGCTTCCGCCAACCCACGGAACAACGAGAACGTGCCGAGCGTGACGATCAGCGGCGGGAGATTTAGGCGGGTGATGAGCACCGCGTTCAAGCCGCCGCCGAGAGCTCCAATGGTGATCGCAGCGAGACCTGCCAGCCACGGATCGAGGCCGAGCGTGTTTACCATCATACCGAAGAGCACCGCGCACAGGCCCATCATCGAGCCGACGGATAGATCGATGCCGCCAGTGAGGATGACCGGCGTCATGGCAAGCGCGAGCAGGCCGATTTCCACCGAGTGACGGAAGATGTTGGAAATGTTTCCGCCGGTGAGGAAGCGCTGGCCGAGCGCGTTGAAGAGCACCACTTCGAGCACGATCACCAGCAAAAGCACCGTTTCATGACGGGCGAGCGAGGATTTGAAAGGAAGCGTCATGATCTCGTTTTCTTTCGGTTGCGGAGACCGTCGGCCATCACGGCGAGCAGGATGACCAGGCCCTGGATCGCCTTCTCCCAATACGGCGGCTGATGGAAATGGGTGAGCGCCGGGTTCACGTTGGCGAGCAGCATCATGCCTAGCAGAACGCCGACCAGCGTCCCGCGTCCGCCGCGGATGGCGACTCCGCCGACGACGGCGGCGGCGATGGTTTTCAGCTCCAGCCCGTCGCCGCAATTCGGCTGCACTTGCGGCGATTGCACGAGGTTCAGCACCGCCGCGAGGCCGGACAGCAGGCCCATCAGGACGAAGACGCCGAAGGTGGTGCGCTTGGGATCGATGCCCGCGAGGCGCGCGGCTTCGGCGTCGGTGCCGGTGGCGTGGATGAAGCGTCCGCCGGATAGATTTCTCATCGCCCAGGCCGCGGCCGCCAGCAGGACGAAGGTGAGCGAAATGACCACCGCTTGTCCGGCAGGCTGGCTGAGGCCGAACCATTGGACGCCGGCCGGGAGCGTGAACAAGCGCCCCTGCTGCCAGAGGCGCAGCGCTTCCTGCCAGGTGACCATTGTCGCGAGCGTGACCACGATGCTCGGCAGCCCGAGATACGCCACAAAAACGCCGTTCAATGCGCCCATCAAAGCTCCCGCTCCGAGCGCCGCAAAAATCGCCACGCCCAGCGGCAAGCCCGACGCCGCCGTCACTCCGGCGACGATCGCGCACATGCTGAACTGCGCGCCGATGGAAATATCGATCTGCCGGCAAATGATGATCAGCGCGATGCCGATGGCGGCGACCAGCGCGGGCATCTGCGAGGTGAGCCGCGAGATGAAGGGCTGCCATTGGAAAAAGTGCGGCGCGAAAACCGCCAATGCCACCATCAACAAAGCCAGCGCCGCGGCCACCGTGATTTCGCGGGAATACTTGTTCATTCAGGCGGCGTCTCTACCGTTGGTTCCAAGGGCGGCGGCCATCACCGAGTGCGCGTCCGCGTTTTCCCGGGCGATGATTTCCACCAGCTTGCCACCGCGCATCACGGCGACGCGGTCGCTCATGCCGAGCACTTCCGGCAGGTCGCTGGAAATCATCAGCACCGCGAGGCCTTCCTTGGCGAGCTGGCGGATGATCCTGTGGATCTCGCTCTTCGCGCCGACGTCCACGCCTTGGGTCGGCTCGTCGAGGATGAGGAGTTTCGGCTTCGTCGCGAGCCAGCGGGCGACGCTGACTTTCTGTTGGTTCCCGCCGCTCAGGCTGCCCCCTGGTGCTTCCGGGCCGCTGGTCTTGATGCCGAGGTCGCGGATGAATTCGCGGGCTAACAAAGACTCGGCCTTGAGCCGCAACCAGCCGCCGGGGAACAAGGTCGGCTGGATCGCCATCGTCATGTTTTGGCAAATCGGCATCTCAAGGATCACCCCGTGGCGGCGGCGGTCTTCCGGCACGTAGGCGATGCCGCGGGCGATCGCTTCACGTGGACTGGTGATGGAAATCCGCTCGTCGTTCAGCAAAATTTCTCCCGAATCCGCCGGGGTGATGCCGAAGAGGATTCGCGCGAGCTCGGTGCGGCCCGCGCCGACGAGGCCGGCCATCCCGACGATTTCCCCGGCCCGGACATCGAGTGTCACTCCATTCACGCCGCTTTCGGTGCAGCCGAGATTTTTCAATGACAGCACCGTCTTGCCGGGCTCGCTTTCCGACGGCGGATAGATCGACGACACCTCGCGGCCGACCATCAGCTGGATCATCTGGGATTCATTCAGCGAATCGACTGTGTTAGTGCCGACGCTCTCGCCATCGCGCAACACGGTGACGCGGTCGGCGAGCGCGAAAATTTCCTCCAACCGGTGGGAAATGTAAACCACCCCCACCCCGCTGTCGCGCAGGTCGCGGACGACTTTGAAGAGCAGGTGCTGCTCCTTCTGGGTCAGCGAGGCGGTCGGCTCGTCCATCACCACGATGCGCGCGCCGGAACCCAGCGCGCAGGCGATTTCGACCAGTTGCTGCTCGGGCATCGACAGCGACTGCACCTCGGCATCGGGCGAAATTTCCGCGCCGATGCGGTGGAGCAACTCGGTGGCGCGGGTCCGCTGGCCGGTCCAGGAAACGCGGCTGAAGAGCCCGGATTTCTTCAATCGCAGCCCGATGTTTTCCGCGACGCTGAGGTCGGGGAACAGCGCCGGTTGTTGATAGATACAGGCGATTCCCAGCTCCCGCGCCTTGGACGGCGTGAGGTGGTGGACCTCCTCGCCCGCGACCGCCAGCGTGCCGCCGTCCGGCTGGTGGGCGCCGGTGATGACCTTGATGAGCGTGGATTTACCCGCGCCGTTCTCGCCTAGCAGGGCATGGACTTCTCCCGGCCGCAATTCGAACGAGACGCCCCGGAGCGCGCGGACGGCCCCGAAGGATTTGCGGATCTCATGAAGTGTCAGCAGTGCTTTCAGGCCGTTAAACTTGCGGATTACCTTCGTTGGATCAAGCCCTCTTGCGGCCCGTGGCGATCTCCCTGTCGGGCAAACCCCGTCACATCCGGGTGACCCAGCGCAGTTTGGCGGAGCTGCTTCTCGGGTTCAAGCGCCGCTCTTCCGGGCCGGCGGTGATGGTGCCCTCGCTCATTTCAGAATAAATCCCGTCGCGGACGCCCACCTTCATCGATTGTTTCACGCGGCGGTCCTCGCCCGAGTGGAAGGTGAGGATCGCCGCGCGCGCGCCCGGCTTCAGGCACTTGGGCAAGACCCGGAGAAACGCGTCGAGCGCGGTGAATTCCTCGTTCACCGCGATCCTAACCGCCTGAAAGACCCGGCGGACGGTGAGTTCCCGCTCGTCCTCGTCGCTCACGCGGACGGACTCGCGGATCGCCTGTGCGAGGGCGATGGTGCTGGAAAACCAAGTTCCAGCGAGAGCAAGTGCGATGGATTCCGCACGGGGTTCGTCCGCGTGCGTGGAGGGCGGTTTCGAGTGTCTCGGCGCTGATTTTCGCCAGCCAGTCGGCAGCGGACAGGCCGCGGCCGGGATTCATCCGCATGTCGAGCGGTCCGGCGGCTTTGAAACTGAAGCCGCGGGACGGATCGTCGAACTGCATCGAGGAGCAGCCGAGATCGGCGAAGACGAAATCCACCTCCGACAGACCGCGTTCCGCCAGAGCCTTGGCGATGCCGGCGTAGTTGGACCGCACGGCTTCGAAACGATCCTCGCCGTAACCCAGGCCGCGGAGGCGGGCGACGGTTTTCGGAAGTTCCAAGGGATCGAGATCGAGGCCGATGAGTTTTCCGTCAGGAGCGATCTTCTCAAGAATCCTCGAAGCGTGGCCGCCGTAGCCGAGCGTCGCGTCCACGCCGGCCATGCCGGCCTCTAATTGGAGGGCGGCGAGGCATTCTTCCGTGAGGATGGGAATGTGCGAACCCGCGGGGGTCTTGCCGGACGCGATGACCTTGGCGATGGTCTCGCCGTAGCGCGCGGGATCGTGCTCCTTGTATTTGTCCTCGAAACGCCGGGGGTTTTTCCCGCTGTAACGCTTGCGCCGCGGCGGGCGCGGGGATTCGTCGTCGCTCACAGTTCGGAGTATTTCAGGTTGTTGCCGCGGGATTTCTCCACCGGATAGCGGACGTCGTTGCGGGCGATTTTCGCCTGCATGACCTCGCCGAGATTCATGCCGAGATTGTCGGCGAACTCAAAAAGCAGGATGGCGACGTCGGCGATCTCGGAGGCGATTTCCTCGCGGTTTTTCTCCAACCGTTTCTCGATCTGCTCTTCCTGCTGCCAGACGAAATGCTGCATCAGCTCGCCGGCTTCGGCGGCGATGGCCACGGCGAGGTCCTTGGCGTTGTGATATTTCCGCCACTCGCGGGCGTCCACGAAGGTTTGGATTTGGGCTGTCAGCTCGGAGATCGAATCGCTCATGGCGTGAGATTTAGCGCGGATGGTGATGCGACGCTAGGATTTATCGGAAGCAATCGGGGTATCGAAAAGCAACCTCCGAAAAGTTCCACCGTCCCACCTTCGGCCCAAAGGCCAGCAAACCGCCCGCTCTTACGGCCTCTACTCCAACAAAACCCGTGGCCAAACCCCGCTCATCCCCGACCGCATCATCCGCCCACCTCAGATGAATTCATGCGGAGAAATTCAAACGCGGACAGGTTTTGTCCGGGGTGGACGGATAGGGTTGCGGGACATCCAGGTCCTGAACCGACCTCGCCGAATGAATGCCGCGCTCCAACGACTTGAAAAGTTGGACGGCGGAAGCCCTCGCGGCGCACCGGGGATGCCTCTATCTGAACGGACGGCTCCAGCCATTTCTCGGCGATAAGAGCGACTACAGGTAATTTGTCGAAATTTCTGCCCCCCCCTCGGTTCCCCCCATCAGTGATTCTTCCGCGGCCGGAATCCCAGCGCGAAACGAAGCACCACCATCGGCAAGGCGCACAAGGCCAGCGCCGCCGCCGCCGTCCTCAGCCCCGGATAGACCCGCGCGGCCTTGCGGTCCACCGCCGCCAGCGACTCGGCCACGACCTGCTCCTTCGGCACGTAAAACGACTTCCTCGCAGGGATTTCCGGCGAGTCCCCGCCACGCCGGGCGACTTGCCCGAACTCGGTGCGCACCGGCCCCGGACACACCGCGAGCACGGAAATCCGGTGCTCCCGCAGCTCGATCCGCAGCGCCTCCGAGAAACTCGTCACATACGCCTTGGTCGCCGCATACACCGCGAAGTCCGGAATCGGAATCACACTGGCCAGCGAGCTCACGTTGACGATCGCTCCGCCGCCCCGCCGGATCATTTCCGGGACCAGCGCGTGGGTGAGATGCGTGAGCGCCTCGATGTTGACGCAGAGCATCGACTGGAGTTTTCCCCAATCCGAGGAAATGAACTCGCCGTAATCTCCCAGACCCGCGTTGTTGACCAGCAAATCCGGCAGCAATCCTCTCTCGGCCAAGGTCGCCACCAGCTCGTCACGCCCGGCCGCGCGGTTCAAATCGACCGCGAAAACCGCCACCGCCACGCGCGGGAACGCCGCGCGGATGCGATCCGCCAGTTGCTCCAACAAAGGCTCGCGACGCGCCACCAATACCAGCGTGCCTACCCGCGGCGCGATCTGAAAGGCGAACTCCTCGCCCAGACCGGAGGAAGCGCCGGTGACGAGGGCGCAGGAAAATGAAACGGTGTCGGGCATGACGGGTCACTAAACCACGACGCCGCGCGACGCAAGATGCTTCCCACCCGCCGCGTATTCGTGGACGTCATGCATCCGAGCCCGCCCCGACGATCCGCCTTCCGCCGCTTTTCCAAGCTCCTCGCCATCCTGCTCTCGATCAGCCACTTCGCCAGCGGGCAGACCGGCCCGCCAACCGCACGCGCCGCCGCGGAGCTCCCGCCCGCCCTGCTTGCCGAGCTTCAAAAAAAGTGGCCCCAAAACCGGACGATCAACCTCGTCTTCCACGGCCACAGCGTGCCTTCCGGCTACCACAAGACCCCGGAGGTGAAGCCCTTCGAGTCCTATCCGCAGCTGGTCTATCAAGATTTGAAACGCCGCTACCCCCATGCCGTCATCAACGTGATCCTCACCTCCATCGGCGGCGAAAACAGCATCGCCGGGGCCGCCCGCTTCGAGCGCGACGTGCTCTGCCACCGTCCGGATTGCATCTTCATCGACTACGCGCTCAACGACCGCAAAAAGCCGCCCGGCGAAGTCGAGGCCGCCTGGCGGTCCATGGCCGTCTCGGCGAAAAAGCACCGCGTCCCCGTCGTGCTCATCACCCCCACCGGCGACTCCGCCGCGAACCTCGCCGATCCCCAGGACCCGCTCTGCCAGTGCGCCGAAATCATCCGCCGCGTCGCCAAGGAGGAAAACGTCCTGCTCGCCGACGTCTTCGCCGCCTGGCAGGCCGAGGTCGCCAAAGGCACTCCGCAGACCGACCTTCTCAGCCAGCCGAACCACCCCAACCTCCGCGGCCACACGCTCGCCGCGGAAGTCATCGGCCGGCTGTTTTTGAAATAGAAACGCGGCCGGATGATCCGAAAACGAATCGATTGCCAGCGCGGCGGATCTCGGTATGCTCCGCGCCCCGGTGAGAAACCGCCGGCTTTTTATCCCATGAATCATCCCCATGTAGCGATCGTTGGTGCGACGGGTGCCGTCGGCGTAGAAATGCTCCTTTGCCTCGAACAGCGGAATTTCCCGCTCACCAAACTGACCTTGCTCGCTTCGGCGCGGTCCGCCGGGAAAAAGATGACCTTCCGCGGCGAGGAAATCACCGTCCAGGAACTCACCCACGATTCCTTCGCCGGCATCGACATCGCGCTCTTCAGCGCGGGCGGCGGGATCTCTCTGGAATTCGGCCCCTCCGCCGCAGCCGCCGGCGCGGTGGTCATCGACAACTCCTCCGCCTTCCGGATGGAAGCGGACGTGCCGCTCGTCGTGCCGGAAATCAATCCGGAAGCCGCCAAAAACCACCCGCGCAACATCATCGCCAACCCGAACTGCACGACGATCATCTCGCTGATGGCGCTCGCGCCCCTGCACCGGGCGTTCGGCCTGCGCTCGATCATCGCCTCGACCTATCAGGCGGTCTCCGGCTCGGGCGCGCAAGGCATCGTCGAGCTGGAGGAGCAGATGAAGGCGATCAACGCCGGCGAGCCAGTGACGCTGAAAGTCTATCCGCGCCAGATCGCCTTCAACGTGATCCCGCAGGTGGATAGCTTCACCGAGAACGGCTACACCAAGGAAGAGATGAAGATGCTCCACGAAGGCCGGAAAATCATGAACCTGCCGGAACTGCGGGTGTCCTGCACCTGCGTGCGGGTGCCGGTCTATCGGTCGCACTCGGTTTCCATCACCGCCCAGTTCGAGCGCCCGGTCGATGTCGCCGCCGCGCGCGCCGCCTACGCCGGCAAGCCTGGCATCCAAGTGGCCGACGACCCGGCTAACAAAATCTTCCCGGTGCCGCTCGACACCACCGGCAAGGACGACTGCCTCGTCGGCCGCATCCGCAAGAACCTCGTCTTCGACAACGCGCTCGACCTCTGGGTGGTGGGCGACCAGGTCCGCAAGGGCGCCGCGCTCAACGCCGTGCAGATCGCGGAAATCCTCTGAAATCCGTGAACCTCAAAACCTACCTCGCCACCCGCGCCGCGGAAACGGACGCGGCGATGGACGCCTTTTTGCCGAAGGCGAAGGAACGCCCGGCCACGATCCACGCGGCGATGCGCTACAGCGTCTTCGCCGGCGGCAAGCGCTTGCGCCCCGTGCTCTGCCTGGCAGCCGCGGAAGCCTGCGGCGGCGAAATTTCCAACGCCCTCGCCCCGGCCTGCGCGGTGGAGCTGATGCACACCTACTCGCTCGTCCACGACGATCTCCCGGCGATGGATGACGACGACCTGCGCCGCGGCCGGCCGACCTGCCACAAGGTTTATGGCGAGGGCATGGCCGTGCTTTGCGGCGACGCGCTGCTAACGGAATCGTTCGTCGTGCTCGCCCGAACCACTCCGACCAAGCGCTACGGCACCCGCGACTACATCGCCGAGCTGGCGGAAACCGGCGGCAGCCGCAAACTCATCGGCGGGCAGGTGATGGACTTGGAAGGCGAAGGGAAAAAACTCACCAAGCGCGACCTCGTCCGCATCCACGAAGCGAAGACCGCCGCGCTCCTCACCACCTCCCTGCGGCTCGGCGCGATGACCGCCAACGCGACTCCCGCCAAGCTCCAGGCGCTCACCCTTTTCGGCCACGCGCTCGGCCTCGCCTTCCAGGTCATCGACGACATCCTCGACGTGACCCAGAGCACCGAGATGTTAGGCAAGACCGCGGGCAAGGACCAGGCCGTGGAGAAGTCCACCTACCCCGCCATCCTCGGGCTCGACGCGTCCCGCAAGGAAGCCGCGCGGCTCACGAAAGCCGCGATGGACGCGCTCAAGCCGTTCGGCGCCAAGGCCGCGCGTCTGGAGGAAATCGCCAGCCACCTGCTCAAGCGGGAGTATTGAGCCGTGGCGGCGATCACCGGTCGCCGCGGCGGATCCCAGG
>JBFZFJ010000229.1:0-6966 GCA_041306405.1 Verrucomicrobiales bacterium
TTACGAAAGATAGGCGGGGTGGGTGGCTTTGGCTCCGTCCAGAAGACCGAGCGCAAGGGTTGTCTTCCCCACTTGCCGTGGACCGCCGAGAAAGACCATTTTTTCCTCAAGATCCGCCACAAGGATGGGAAGCAGGCCACGTTGCATCAGGACGGTCTTGGGAATGTAAAAATTCGAGTCAAGACGAAAAAAAGCATGTTTAAATTCGAGTCGGACTGAATTCCAACTGGCGAGAATGTCGAGACATTGCAAGGCCTGTCATTGGCATCGACGCTCACAGAGCGCCCTACAGGGCGTTTCTTGGGCTGGCGGGATTGGGCCGTTCAGTTGGAGGTGACCTTGAGGCGCAGGAAGTTTTTCGCCGGGATGCCGGGGTGAGGGTGCAGGAGATGGTGGTCGCGTCATTGGTATAGGACGGACCTGGGGGAACCTCCGCCCAAGGATAGGTCACACCGAGGTCGGTGGATTCCTGGATGGCGTAGGTGAGGCCGCTGGTGCCGGGGCGCTTGGTGAAACCGAGGGAGCCGTTGGGCCCGCCGGAGACGAAGGTGCCGGTTAGTTTGAGCGTGCCTCCGGTCCAGTTGACCGCGCTGCTGTGGGCAAAGGCCAGTTTGGCCCCTGTCCCCAGATTGATGGTGGCGGCACCGGTGGCGTCCAGCGTTCCCATGGTGTCGCCAAATGTCGCGGCATCCAGTGTGGCGCTGCCGATGGAAACGGGGGAGGTGTCTGCAAGTGCGTTGTTGGCGCCCAATCGAATGGTGCCAGCCCCCGCAATGATCGAGTTGTAGCCGGTGCCGCCGCCCACGGCGGATTTTTGCACGGGTCATCGGCGGGGTGAGGTGATGGTGGCGAAGGCGTGGCGGTTGTTGAAGCGGCGCATGTCGTCATGGAAGTCCAAGGCGGATTTTTGCACGGGAGAAACTCTCGCGCGCGCCTTCACCAAATCCTCTTCCCATAAGGGCTGGAGGCTTTTTCACCACGTCAAAGGAAATCCTTTTAGCAACATTGATGATCAGGGGGTTAGGGATTGCAAAAATCCGCCGTGGCCTGGAGAGCTACGCTCGCGGCGAATGTATTTCCCTCCGAAATCTCCTGATTCCGCTAAGTCCCGGCCTCTGGGGAGCCTCTTCATTTCAGACATATCATGAAACATTCCTTCGCTTTCCGGTGTATGCACGGGATGCCGATTCCCTTTCATTCGAAGCCTGTTTGGATTAAACATCACACGTTGCCCGGTATTGGCACCATCTTCCTGTTCTTGTTTGGCGCACTGTTCGCGGAGGGAACGGGTGCGATTTTGAAGTCGGACGCGCAGCGTCGTTACGTGGCCGCCTTCAACAGCCAGCGTCCCGACGACACCGCCGAAAACTTGCCGGCTGATGGTTCGATCACCGTGATCGGCAATGACCAGACCGCCGCATGGATGGAACGAAACGTTCCACTCTTCGAGCGTTCCGAAAAGGACATCGAGGAGACATACCACTTCCGCTGGTGGACCTATCGGAAGCATGTCAGGAACACACCCGTCGGTTTTGTTGTGACGGAGTTCCTGCCGAAGGTGGACTGGAGCGTGGCTTACAATACCATCAACTGCCCGGTGGGTCATCATCTCTACGAAGGCCTCTGGATCCGGGATCCGAAGATCATCAACGACTACTCGCGGTTCCACTTTGGCAAGGGTGGTGATCCGGGCGGCGTGAGCAAACAGTATTCCCAGTGGATTGCCGACGGCATTCACGCCAGCTATCTGGTCCATGCCGACAAACCGTTCATCACCGGGTTGTTGGATCCCCTGGTCAAAAACCATGAAGCATGGAAACAAGCAGGTCCGTCCGGCGGCCCTTGGCAGGCAGGCCGCCTGCTGGACAACGGTCTCTACTGGCAGATCGATTCCTGGGAGGGACAGGAGGTTTCCATCGGTGGCACCGGAATCCGGCCGCCGATGAACTCATACAGGTATGGCGACGCCATGGCGATTGCCCGGATTGCCGACTTGGCAGGCAATAAAGACTTGGCCGATCACTACCGGGATGAAGCCCGGCGCTTGCGCGATGATTTCCAAACGCGGTTGTGGGATGACGAGGCGAAGTTCTTCAAGGTAATGAGGCACGCGCTGGCGCCCATGAACCAGTATGAAAATCCGGCCGCCGAGGATTGTGCTCCCGGAAACCTGGTCAATGTGCGCGAGATTTTCGGTTATGTGCCGTGGTATTTCAACATGCCCGAGGACGGCCGGGGTTATGAAGAAGCCTGGCGCCAGTTGACCGATCCCAACGGATTCCTCGGTTCATATGGCCCGTCGGTGGCCGAGCGCCGGCATCCGAAGTTCTTCATCAATCCAGCCGGCTGCATGTGGCGCGGTGCGAGCTGGCCGTTTGCGACATCACAGACGCTCACCGCCATGGCCAATGTGATCAACAACTACCGGCAGGAAGTGGTTGGAAAAAAGGAGTATTTCGACCTGCTGAAAGCATACACGCGCAGCCATCGCCACACGCTGGATGACGGCAAATCCGTTCCTTGGATTGACGAGTCCCTCAATCCCGACACCGAGCGCTGGATCATGGCTGGTTCTTTCCCGATGTCGCGGGGCAGGGACTACAATCACTCGACCTACTGCGATTTGGTCGTCACCGGGCTGGTGGGACTTCGCCCGCGGGCGGATGATCTCGTCGAAGTCAACCCTCTCGTGCCGGAGGGACACATGGAGTATTTCTGCCTCGATAACGTGAGATATCACGGGTGCGACCTTACAATCTTATGGGACAAGACCGGCAAACGCTATGGCCGTGGCAGCGGACTGCGTGTGCTCGCCGACGGTGTGGAAATCGCCGGCAGCAAAAACCTGGCGCATGTGACCGGCAGAATTCCGGCGCGTTAGAGGGAGGTTGTGCTTATTTGCCGTAATGGTCCGATCTTCCGCTGATTCTGAAATCCAAACCTTGTCGCAGACAAGAACCCCCTTTTTCCCCGCCTCCGGTCCGGCCACCCGCTCTTTCAACGGCCTTCACCCCAAAAGCAAATTCCTAGCATTCATTCATTCATTCATTCATTCATTCATTCATTCATTCATTCATTAGGAGGGCTGGTCCCTCTGGACAAGATTCTGGCGACGCCGGTCGCCGGGTTAAAGGGTGACAACCGCAACATCGCCGTGCTGATGCGCGCCTACCACGGGGCTTCCCTCGAGGCCGTATGGACTGATGGCAAGTTTGTCGAGCCGGTGAAGTGAAAAGAAACAGGAGAGATTCGTTTATGTATATGAAGAAAAATCTGATAACGACGTTGGTTATGGGCGGGTTGCTGGCATCCACCGGTGTTCAGGCCGACTACGTGAGGCAACTCGGTCCGACGGGGTTGGCGGGCTTTCCCGCGGCCACCGAGATCACCATTTCCAAAGTGGCCAAGGGATCTCCGGCGGACGGGGTGGTGACCACGAACGACGTGATTGTGGGCGCCGGCGGCGTCGCGTTCAAGAAGGATGCCCGGCATGAGATCGCCGACGCGATTGACCAGGCGGAGACCGAGGCGGCCAAGGGGGTCCTGCCGCTCATGTTGAAAGACGGCAAGACCGTCAACCTGCAGCTCAAGGTGCTTGGCAGCTACAGCGCCACAGCGCCCTATAACAGCCCCAAGACCGAGGCGCTCATCGCGCAGACCGCCGAACGACTTGTCAATACGAAGGGCGAGGGCAACTGTCTGCATGTGGACCTGTTGGGACTGCTGGCCACCGGCGAGCAGAAGTACATTGACTACGTCCGCGACGTCATTCACAAGAGCGACTGGGCCAAGCCCGATATTTTCCTCATGGACATTGTCGAAGGGAAGCGGGATGGCGGCTATGTGGCCTGGTATTGGGGGTATACCTGCCTGTTGCTTTCCGAATATTATCTGTTGACGGGTGACGAGTATGTGCGGCCGGCCATCAAGACGTATGCCGTGGCCCTGGCCAAGGGGCAGGATGCCGGCGGGTTGTGGGGCCACAAGATGGCAAACGTATCCCCGCAGCGCCGTCTGCCCGGCTATGCCCAGATCAACCAGCCCAGCCTGACCTGCTTCATCGGGATGCTGCTGGCACGCAAATGCGGCGTCAAGGAGCCGGAGGTCGATCGGGCTATCGAAAAAACCTACACCTTCTTCGCCTCGTTTATCGGTAAGGGGGAGTTGCCCTACGGCGTTCATAATCCGTTTACAAACATCTTTAACAATAACGGTAAATGTGGCGTTGCGGCCGTGGTCATGTCCTTGTACGGCGACCGGGAGGGGGCCTCGTTCTTTTCGCGCCTGGCGGCGACCTCCTATGACACGCTGGAGGTCGGGCACGGCGGCTATTTTTTCAATACGACATGGACGCCGCTGGGAGCCAATGTGGCAGGCCCGGAAGTCACACAGCAGTTCTTCCAGCGCTCGCGCTGGCTACGTACCCTCGCTCGGAACTGGGAAGGCGATTTCACTCCTGACAGTTTGCGGGATCAGGGGAGCATCGGTGGCAACAGCAGTTCCGGCGCGCACCTGCTGGTCGACTGTCTCGCCCGGCGCAAGCTCTTCATCACCGGCAAGGGGGCTGACGAGCGGCTGTGGCTGAAGGGCAGGGAGGCTGTCGCGGCGATCGAAGTGAGCCAGATCGACTATACGAGCAAAACGGCGGATGAATTGATCGCCTTGTTCGGACACCCGCTTCCACAGGTCCGGCGCAACGCGGTCTGGACGCTGCGCACGCATGAGGCCAAGAGCGATTTCAGTCCCAGGCTGGTAACGATGATGAAGGCGGGCACGAAGACCGAGCGGCTGAGCGCCATCGGCTATTTCGGCAATGGCTGTTCAAACGTGACGGCGCTGGCCCGGCTCGACGATCTGGGGGTGATCCTGCGCGATCCCAAGGAGGATCCGGAACTGCGGGCCACGGCGGCCAGCGCTATTTCCTGTCTCGGCAAGCCGGCCTACAAGTATTACATCGACATGGCGCGACTCATCGTCGACGAGGAGCCGGGGGATGTTTTCCAGGCTACGGATGAATCAGTCGGTGCCAGCATGCTGGCCCTCTGTGCCTCGCCAATGAAGGAAGGATTGGTGACGGACAAGCCGCTCTTCTATCAGGCCGCGTTGCAGCTGGTGGACCACAAGCGCCAGAGCGGGCGGACCAGCGGTTTGCGGCTGCTGGCGGAAGTGCCGCTCGCGGACTTCCATATCGTGGCCGACAAGGTGAAGCATGTCATTGAGGACACGGATACCACCTATTGCTCGTATCACAATTTCGGTCCGGTGGGCGTTGCCGGAGAGATCTTTGCGGCGCTCAATATCGCCGAGGGGCCTGACTACCTGCTCGACGCACTCGATTCCAAGTCCGGAAAGTGGTCGTTCAAGCTGAACATGGTCATGAGCGCATTGCCGAAATATGGCGGCAACGCCAAGGCGGCTCTGCCCCGGCTCAAGGCGGTCAAGCACGGGCCCAAGTGGGACGCGATGGTTCAGAAGATCGAACAGGCGGAACCGGGCAAGGAAAAGCCGATCTCGTTCGAAGAAGCGCGACAGTACGGCGTGCAGAAACCCAGTGCAGCCGGTGCGCCGTTGAAAGAGACTAAATGAAAAGATGGACGCTCAAGGCCTACGAGTATGCCTGTCCCATGGGAGTCTGACGAATCTGCTCACTGCGTGCCCAATGCACCAGAGCGAGAGCGACGGGTGCATCGCGTACGGGCAACCCCCTTTTCCCCGCCCTCCGGTCCGGCCACCGGCTCTTGCAATGCGCGGCCAGCCACGTTCCGGTAGCCGGAAATCCGGACGATTGGACATTCAGCTCAAACGAATCTTCGCCCGCGAACTTGCCCCGCACCATCACCATAAATGTTCGTATGCACACTCTTTGTGCCTTCCGTCCATCAACCCCGCCGCCCCCGCGCCTCGCCGCTCTGGCAACTCGTCCATCACGGCTGGGCGGACTTTCTCGCGGCCCATGAGGAACGCCACAGCCCGACCCACGGTCCGCTCGACACCGCCGCCGTCGCCGTCGTCCAATTCTTCCTCCGCTGCGGCGACCTGTCTTCTGGCTTCACCCGCCTGCAAGCCGTTGCCGGCGGCTAGGCTGATGACCTCCATGGCGGCGAACCACTTGGGCGCGTTGAGGGCCGGGTCGCCCAATGGCGTCAGCTTGCCGGACGCCATGAGAATCTGGATGGCGTGCGCATCGAGGCGGAGTAATCAGGCATTGGAGGGGGCGCCATTCCCGCGCAGGCGCGCCCGGTATTGGCGCGGCGTGGTGCCGCACAGCCGGGCAAATACGGCGTGAAAGCGGCAGACCGACCCGAAGCCGCTGGCCATGGCGACATCAATGATCTTGAGGCTGGTGGTGGCGAGCAGGCGCTGCGCGTAGGCCACCCGCTGCCGGGCGATGTACTCAAGCAGGGTCATTCCGCTCACCCGGCGAAACATCCGCATCAGGTAGTTGGGGTGTAGCCCCAGCGCCTCCGCAATTTCGCTTACCGAGATCGGCTCGCGACAACGCTCCGCCACCAGCGAGACGATGCGCCCGAACTGCCGGGCCTGCCCCTGCAGCGGCGTGACTTCGCCCGACCCGGCCCGCTTCTCAGGCGATGCCGGGGCTTCGGCGGCGAATTGCCTCAGCCGGGCCTCCACTTCCAGCAGCACCACCCGGCGCAGTTGCTCATCGCCCCGCTGCATCAGGTTGACCCAATGCTTGATCAGCAGGCCGTCCGAAATGCCCCCGCTTCGCGGCGGGCAGATCATCACCTCGCCGTTCAGCAGCCGATGCGCAAAACCCGCCGGCAAATCCCAATCCAGAAACCAAGCGGTGGGAATGTGGATTACCGAGGAGCTCACCCCCTCGGACACGGCGATGGGGCCGTGTGGCTGAGTGCCCCAAAAGACCACAAAATGCTCTGGAGGAATCCGAACCGTGCTCGCTCCAAACACGGCAGTGATCTCCCCGTCGTGAGGACAGCCTACCTC
>JBFZFJ010000230.1:0-25374 GCA_041306405.1 Verrucomicrobiales bacterium
CCGCGAGTTCGGGCTGGTTCTCGACTCTGCCGGCGGTGGCAAAATTTCCGGCAACACCGCCCGCGCCAATCTCCTCGGCGGCCTGGTGATCCGCTCCGCCGCAGCCGGCGTTCCGGTCACCTCGAACCAAGCCACGCTCAACCTCGGTCCCGGCCTGGTCTTGGAAAAAGGCCTCGTCGCCGCCTCCTACGCTGACAACTCCATCTCTCAAAACCACGGTCAGCAAACCTTCACGGACATCGATCTCGCCCCCGGTGAAAACCCCGCCCCGGAGGCCGAAAAAATCCCCCGAGCCTCGATCATCGCCGAGCCCGAAGCCGCCCCATCACGCTGATTTCCCGCCCTCGCCCCGATTTGTTCGCCGATCCGCGTTGATCCGGCTTGCCCTAAGTCCTTAGCCGGGGCATGGAGGGGGGGTGAAGCGTGACCTATCAGCCAAACCGGCATGGCAGGAACAGGATCTGGGGCTGCCGCTTCCGGATTCTCCTCATGCGTGCTCGGTTTGCCTGCCGACCTGGGACTCCATCCTCGGCTACGAGGAAGGCCGCGAAAAAGTCCTTAAACGGATGCGCACCGGCTATCCCCGGTTTTTCAAACACCCGGTCGTGGAACGCCTGTTCGCCGCCGCGAAAGCCGAAGTCGCGGGCGAACACGAGGAAGTCATCGTCCTGCCCACCCGCGCCGCCGTGCAACGGGCGCACCGCTGGGTCGAGCGCCGCGCGGAAACCGCCGTGCGGATCGCCAGCTTCCACGGACTACAAGTGTTAGTCGTTCCAACCAAGGCCAAGCGCGAGGCCGACGAATACTGGCGCTTCGCCGGCGAGATCGTCAGCAGCAGGCAGGCACAGGATTTTCTGGACGGGAATTTGCGCGAAGGCTCGAAGTCGCATCTGATTTCCCGGTCGCTGGCCAAATTCAGCGGCGCCGCGCCGGAAGACACCTTTATTTTCACCAGTGGCATGGCCGCCATCACCGCCGTCCTGCGCGCCCTGCCGGGCATGCATGACGGCAAGAAGACCTTGCAGTTGGAATTCCCCTACGTGGACAGCCTGAAAGTGCAGGAACTCTTCGGCCACGGCGTGGTCTATCTGAACGACGCCACCGGGGAATCCTTCGACGAAGCGCTGATGCGCATCCGCCAGGGCGAGTTCGCCGGGGTTTTCACCGAGGTTCCCAGCAATCCCCTGCTCCGCACCATCGACCTGCATCGCGTGGCCAAAGCCTGCGAAGACAGCGGCACGCCATTCGTCATCGACGACTCCGCCGCCGGCCCGCTGAACGTCGATTCCCTGCGTTTCGCCGACGTGGTGACCGGCAGCCTGACCAAATGGGTTTCCGGCAAAGGCGACGTCATGGCCGGAATGGCGACCGTCCGCGCCGACTCGCCGGTCGCCAACGCCTTGCGCGAATCCCTAACCGCTGACTCGACCGAGAGCGCCCCGTTATACATCGGCGACGCCGAGGTTCTGCTCTCCAATCTCAAAGGCTACGCCAAGCGGATGGAGACCGTGAATGCCAGCGGCAAGGCACTCGCCGCATGGCTGGCCAATCATCCGGCCGTGGCGGAAGTCTGGCATCCCTCGCTGACCCTCAAGGCCAACTACGAGGCGGTCATGCACAAGGGCGCGGGCTACGGCGGCTTGCTTTCCTTCGTTTTAAAAAACCAAAAAAAGACCCCGAAGGTCTATGACGCCCTGCGCTTGAGCAAGGGCCCGAGCTTCGGCACGCCGTTCACCTTGGTTTGCGCCTACACCATGCTCGCCCACTACCACGAACTGGAGTGGGCCGAGGGCTGCGGAGTCTCGCCGAACCTGTTGCGCGTCTCCTGCGGCCTTGAGCCCATCGAGACGATCATCGCCGCGTTCGAGGAAGCGTTCACCCACGCCTGAGCCGCCGCTTCACAGCAATCCCGGAAAACCGGAATCGCTCGGCGGCCCCGCGAAGTTTTCCGCCAGAAACTTCCGCCAGACCTCGCGGCTTTGATCGGATAGACCCGCCGTCATCCTGCCGATGCACGGCTGGCAGACGAGCAGCGGCAGCGGTCCGGTGACGAGCGACCCGCCGGAATCGAACAACGCGGAAATCCCGAATCCCGCCAGCTCCTCCCGCGGCGTGCGGCAGGCGATGCACGCGGCGAAGCGCTCCGTCGGATCGTGCGAAAGCATGAATTCCCGCATCCGCGCCTCCCAGTCGATTTCCCGCTCCAAAAACCCACGCACCGCTTCCTTCGACACTTCCGAAAGCTTGTCCGTCACCCGGTCGCGGCACGGCTGGCAGATCGCGTATTCCAGCACGCATTCCCCGCGGGCGAACTCCTTGTTGACCAGCCACGGCTCGGCGATTTCCACCAGCGGCAGCTTGCAGCAAAGGCAGTGGGAAAACGGTTCCCCGGTCTCCTCCGATCCCAACCACTCGTCCATCGTCCGCATGCGGGAAGCGTAATCCGCTCCAACAGCCGGATGGAATCGCAAAAACAGCCTGTTTCAAACACCCGCGGCACGAACGCAAACAATCCCATGTCGCGGGTTGCGCGGTCAGCGCCCCCTGTTAAGATCGCGCGGTCCTCCCGTCCCTGCATGATCGGTCTCGCTCTCAAAATGCTCTTCGGCGACACGGCCAAGTACCTGATGCTCGTCGCAGGCTTGTTCTTCGCCACCTTCCTCATCGTCCAACAGGCCTCGGTCTTCTGCGGCCTGATGCGCTGGACCACGGCCACTTTGAAAAACGTCGGCGCTCCCATCTTCGTCGTCGAGGAGCGCGTCGAGCAGGTCAACGAAACCAACCCGATGCGCGACACCGACGTCGCCCGCATCCGCTCGGTGTCCGCCGTCCGCTGGGCCATGCCGCTCTACTCCGGCATCCAGCGCGTCCGCCTCGAAGACGGCAGTTTCAAAACCGTGCAGCTCATCGGCATTGACGCCGCCTCGCTCGCCGGCGCTCCCGGCCGGATGGTCGAGGGAAATCTCGAAGACCTCCGCCTGCCGAACACCGTCGTCATCGACGAACTCGCCACCACGCGCCTTTCCTCGAATCCGCGCGATCCCTCGAAGAAAATCAAGATCGGCGACCAGTTCGAAATCAACGACGTCGAAGCCCGCGTCGTCGGAATTTGCAAGGCGATGCGCTCCTTCACCGGCGGCCCGTACATTTGGACCACCTACGAGCGCGCGCTGCAATACACCCCGACTTCGCGGAAAATGTTAACCGCCGTGATCGCCGCGCCCATCGAAGGCATGACCACCGAACAAGCGGCCGCGGAAATCGAGAGAACCACCGGCCTGCGCGCCTACGTCAACCGCGACTTCGGCGACAATCCCAAAGATTTCAACACCGCGACCGTCTGGTGGTATGTGAAAAACACCGGCATCCCGATCTCCTTCGGCACCACCGTGGTCATCGGTTTCATTGTCGGCGTGGCCATCGCCTGCCAGACGTTCTACGCCTTCGTGCTGGATAATTTGAAACACCTCGGCGCGCTCAAGGCGATGGGCATGTCGAATTTCCGCCTCAGCATGATGCTGCTTATCCAGGCGCTCACCGTCGGCTTCATCGGCTTCGGCCTTGGTTTGTTAGCCACCTCCGGATTCGCCATGGGAGCCATCAACAACGGCCAGCCGCCGTTCTACATGCCCTGGCAGATCCCGGTCGCCGCCTTTCTCGCCGTGCAGATCATCTGCATGCTCGCCGCGCTGATGGGCATCATCCGCCTCGGTCTTTACGAACCCGCCATGGTCTTCCGTGCCTGACAGAGGCAGTCAAAACTCCGATGGAAACTCGCAGGGAATCGTCCTTCGTCCCATGCGGCGGTAGGTGGAGAAGTCGTTGCGATCCACCGTCCAGATCCGGCATTTCGAGTGAAGCTCGCTCATGCGCACGAGGCAGGCATCCGCGAGGTCCATCGGGCGGTCGGCATATTTCGATGCCAGCGCGGCGAGATGGGATGCTTCGCTTGCGAGCGAGAAATCAGGGTCCACGATCAAGTCGCCGCGTGTGACCAGTTTGAGCACAGCCACTGGATCCGGACAGAAACTCGCGGCTTCGGCCAGCACCGCATCGCAGGTGAGGAAAGGCGCCTGTTTGTGAAAGGCCTCAAGTGCCCAGCTGTGGAACGGGTCGTTGCGGAACAGCAATGCCACAATCACCCCGGTATCCGCGATTTCCTTCATGGCTTCCGGCGCATGCGCGCGCGGGTTTCGGAATTGGTCGCTGCTTTGCCAGTGCCTTCATACATCCCCGCCAAATCAGACGATGCGAAGCCGGAGCTGGTTTTCTTCCCGCCTGAGGCGAGATCCTCCTCGATCAGGGAGCGCACGTATTTCGCCCGGTCCACTCCCAACCGGGCAGCCCGCGCCTCGGCTTTTTCAAGCAGATCGGGTTCCATCCGGAGTGTCAGGACTTTTGTCATACGAAAACGAATACACCTCCGGCGAGGAGCGTCAAGGCGTCACCTTGGAAGATTTGAAAACGGCATGGAATTGGTCTGTCATACGGCTCCCCTTGGGCTCAATGGTTACGAAACACCTCCTCAGGTTGTATGCGGTGCGTTTTGATTGCCGACATCTCCGGTCCCACCACGCCGAAAAATACCGCGCCTCTGGACACCCGGTTGAAGCGGACCCGATATGAGGCCATGAAATCGCTCTCCACCTGGCTGCTCCGGTGGAGAGCTGCTTGCTTCAGCGGGCCTTCCCGTGATCCAGCAATGCACGATCATAGGCGCAGCGCCAGACCGGGATTGGATAGACGGCCTCGAAGCACTCGTAGCCGTATATTACCGACTCGAAGGCCTCCGGATATTGTCGTGTCACCCCGGCGATCACTGTCAATTCCGACATTGATGTTTTTCAAAATCTCACTTGAAAGTGACAGAATCAGGATCACTTCATCGCCAGCCAAAGTCGTTGATCTGATCTCTGGCATCGTGCTTGATCGCCTAATGGCCCACCTCTAAGTGCTCGACAACTGGTAACTCCTTGGCAATTTCAGCTTCCATCCGCCTCGGTCTTTACGAACCCGCCATGGTCTTCCGTGCCTGACTCCTCTCCATCTCATCACATCGTGGTCGATGTCCGCGCCGTCGAAAAAGGTTTCGGCGAAGGGTCGGGCCGCATCCACGTGCTAAAACAGGTCCACCTCCAGGCGCGCAGCGGCGAGATCACGATGCTCGTCGGCCCTTCCGGCTGCGGCAAGACCACCCTGCTCAGCGCCATCGCCGGCACGCTCCGGATCGAGAGCGGCGAGATCAACGTCCTGGGCAACTCCCTGGAAAAAATGTCCGGCCACGCGCTCACCCGCTTCCGCGCGAAAAGCATCGGTTTCATTTTCCAACAGTTCAACCTCATCCCCACCCTCACCGTCGCGGAAAACGTCGGCATTCCCCTGCTCATCCAGGGCGTCTCCAGCGGCAAGGCACTCACCCGCTCGCGCGAGATTCTCGATAAAGTCGGCCTCGGCCCACGTTGGAAGGAACGCCCTAACAAACTCTCCGGCGGCGAGCAGCAGCGCGTCGCCATCGCCCGCGCCCTCGTCCACGAGCCGCCGCTCGTCATTTGCGACGAGCCCACCGCCGCGCTCGACGCCCAGAACGGCGAGATCGTGCTCGACCTCTTCCGCCAGGTCGCCCGCTCGCCCGAGCGCGCCGTCATCATCGTCACCCACGACAACCGGATCTTCTCCTACGCCGACCGCATCGCCCGCATGGACGACGGCGAAATCATCGAGGTCAAGGAGCAGCTCCACCCCGAGAAACCCCACTTCGTCCACGAACACGCGCATTGAATCAATCCATGAACTTCTTCTCAAAACTCCTCCGTTACGGTTCCATCGCCGCCGCCCTTTTCGGCGTCGTCGCCATCGTCATGGTCTCCCGCACCCAGGCCCAGCGGCAGATGCCGCCGCCGGGCGACCCGCCGGTCATGCCGCCGCAAAAACCCTACAAGGAAGCCGTCGCCGCCACCGGCATCCTCGAAGCGCTGAGTGAGAATGTCGCCATCGGCGTCCCTCTCCCCGGCCTGGTCACCGAGGTCTTCGTCAAGGTCAGCGACGCGGTGAAAAAAGACCAACCGCTCTGCAAGCTCGACGACCGCGACCTCCGCGCCGAGCAGCTTTCCACCCAGGCCCAACAGGAAATCTCCCGCGCGCAGATCACCGTCAGCGAGGCCCAGCTCGCCAAGCTCGAATCCCAGCTCGCGCGCCTCAACGCCGTCACCGACAGCCGCGCCGTCAGCCTCGAAGACCTTGAAAACCGCAAGCAGGACGTCGCCGTTTCCCAAGCCCAGCTCGCCGCCGCCAAGGCCCAGTTCGCCGCTTCGGAAACCTCGCTCAAGCGCATCGCCCTGCTCATCGACCGCCTTACCGTCCTCGCCCCGCGCGACGGCACCATCATCCAGCTCAACATCCGCGCCGGCGAATACGCCGCCACCTCGCCCAGGAATCCCGCGATGATCCTCGGCGAGACCGACAAGCTCCAGGTCCGCGCCGACATCGACGAACAGAACGCCACCCGCATCCGCACGGGCCAGACCGCCTACGGCTATTTGAAAGGCGATCCCACCGTCACCTTCCCGCTCGAATTCATCCGGATCGAGCCCTATGTCATTCCCAAAGTCTCGCTCACCGGATCCAGCACCGAGCGGGTGGACACCCGCGTGCTGCAAGTGATTTATTCGCTAAACCGCCCGACCGATCCGCCGCTATACGTCGGCCAGCAAGTCGATGTATTCATCCAAGCCCCCGACCGCCTCCAGAAACCATGAAATTTCCCGCGCTCATCCTGCCTGCCGCGTTGCTCCTCGGGGCCTGCACCGTAGGACCGGATTTCCAACTCCCGGGAATGTCCGGCGGCTCGAAATGGAAACAATCCCAGGCCACCGCCGCCACCCGCCTGCCTGATCACTGGTGGCGGCTTTTCAAAGACAGCGAGCTCACCCGCCTGGTCGATCGCGCGCTCGCCGCGAACAACGACCTCGCCGCCGCCAAGGCCCGCGTCGACACCTCCCGCGCACTCGTCGGCGTGGACCGCGCGAAACTTTTCCCCACCCTCGATCTATCCGGCCGCGCCGGGATTTCCCGCAGCTCCGCCGACGCGCTGCGCGGAAACCTCCCGGCCGGCGCGGACATCGCGCTGGAATCCCAGAACTACCGCAGCACCTTCGACCTCGCCTACGACCCCGACCTCTGGGGCCGCAACAAGCGCGCCCTCGAAGCATCGTCCGCCCAAGCCGCGGCAAGCGAGGCCCTGCTAGACTCCCAGCGGCTCGGAGTCGCCACCGAAGTCGCCCGCCAGTATTTCCTGCTCCGCGGCCTCGATGCCCAGGACAGCGTGCTGCAAAGCACCCTCAAGAGCCGCAAGGAAGCGCTTGAAATCCAGAACTCGAAATTCAACGCCGGCCTGATCGACGGCCTCGCCTCCAGCCGCGCCCGCACCGAAGTGGAACTCGCCGACAACGACCTCGCCATCGTCCAGCGCCAGCGCGGCTCCGCGGAACACGCCCTCGCCGTGCTTTGCGGCGCGGCCCCTTCCAGCTTCTCCGTCACCCGCCGCGCCTCCAACAGCGCGCTTCCGGACATCCGCGCCGGACTCCCCGCCGAGGTCCTCAACCGCCGGCCGGACGTCCGCGCCGCCATCCAGGAACTCCGCGCCGCCAACGCCCGCATCGGCGTGGCGGAGGCCGCGTTCTATCCGAACTTCAGCCTCAGCGCCGGCGGCGGATTCGAGTCCATCGACATCAAGCGCTTCCTCGACTGGGAAAACCGGGTGCTCTCGCTCGGCGCCGGAGTCGCCGCGCCGCTCATCGACGGCGGCGCCAACAAGGCGAACTATCAGGCCGCCCGCAGCCGTTACGACGAAGCGCTGGCCAAATATCGCCAGACCCTGCTCATCGCCCTCCGCGAGGTGGAGGACGCGCTCGTCGATCTCAAGGGCCTCGCGAAATCCCGCAACGCGCTGCAACTCGCGCTCGACAGCTCGCAGGAAACCCGGCGGCTCTCCCAAGAACGCTACGACAAAGGCCTGACCAGCTACTTCGAGGTCGTCGATTCCGAGCGCGACGTGCTCCGGGTCCAGCTCGTCCTCAGCCAGCTCGAAGCGAACCAGCGCATCACCCTCGCCGCCCTCGCCAAGGCCCTCGGCGGCGGCTGGAGCGGGAAATAGGCCCACCGCGCGCTCCCGTCACTTGCCGGACGGACCGACGAACTGGGCGAAAGTCTCTTCCTGCAGGCCGTCGAGCGCCTTCTGGTGCATTTGAAGGAACGTGTCGTGCAACGGGCAATGCGGACCGTGGCCACACCAGTTAGGACCGAACGGACACATCACGCGGTCCGACGGATCTTCGAAAACCCTCACCACATCGAGCAAGGTGATTTCCCCCGCCGGGCGCGCAAGACGGTAGCCGCCGGTCGGCCCGCGGGTCCCCTCGACCAGCCCGGCACGGGACAACATCGTAAGCACCTTGGCGATCAACTGCCGGGAAATCTCACGGGCATCCGCGATCTCCGCGCTGCCTGCCAATCTGGATTCGCCGGAGACCGCCGCCAGATAACTGACAGCGGCGATTCCCGATTGGGCCAGTTTGCTATACATGAACACACCCCCAGAATGCAGATCAACGACTCGGAGTCGATGAAGGATTCAATTAACGAATGATTTTTCTTTAACATGCAGGAGAGAAGTGAAACATTGCCTCCAGTGACCACCATGAAACCCATCCATCATCCAATCCAGAGTTTCCGCCACAGTCTCGCAGCACTGCTTCTCGGCGCGGCCATCACCCTGCCCCTCAGTGCCGCCGGCGAGCCCGGGGCTGGCGCGCCGAAAGGTCCGACTGCCAAGGGCACCGACCCTGAAATCGTCGGCGAGGAAAAAGCCGTGCTCACCAGTCCGCCGATGGTGCCGCCACCGATCACCCGCAAGACCGCGACCAAGCTGATCGTCAACCTTGAAGTCATCGAGAAGGTCAAGCGCATGGCCGATGGCGTGGACTATCTGTTCTGGACCTTCGGCGGAGACGTTCCCGGCAGCTTCATCAGGGTGCGGGAGGGCGACCTCATCGAGTTCCACCTCGGCAACCACCCGACGAGCAAGATGCCGCACAACATCGACCTGCACGCCGTCACCGGACCGGGCGGCGGCGCTGCATCGTCATTCACCGCGCCGGGCCACCGGTCGCAGTTTTCCTTCAAGGCGCTCAACCCCGGACTCTATGTCTATCACTGCGCCACCGCGCCGGTCGGCATGCACGTGGCAAACGGCATGTACGGACTGATCCTCGTCGAGCCGAAAGAAGGTCTGCCCAAGGTCGATCACGAATACTACGTGATGCAGGGCGATTTCTACACCGCCGGCGCGTTCGGCGAGGAAGGGCTCCAGTCCTTCGACCAGGCGAAAGCGGTCAACGAACAACCGAGTTATGTCGTCTTCAACGGCGCGGTCGGATCGCTGGTCGGCGACAAGGCGCTCAAGGCGAAGGTCCACGAAACCGTCCGCCTCTATGTCGGCAACGGCGGGCCGAACCTCTCCTCGTCCTTCCACGTCATCGGCGAGATCTTCGACCAGGTCTATCAGGAAGGCGGCACCGTCCCGACTCAGAAGAACGTCCAAACCACCATCGTCCCTCCGGGCGGCTCGGCCATCGTGGAATTCAAGACCGATGTTCCCGGCACCTACATCATCGTCGATCACGCGTTGTTCCGCGCCTTCAACAAGGGAGCACTTGGCATGCTGAAAGTCGAAGGCCCGGAAAACCTGCTCGTCTATTCCGGCAAGGAAGTGGACGAGACCTACCTCGGCAGCGCGATCCTCTCGCAGGATTCCACGGTCGAGGATCTTGAAAGAAAGAAGCGCGAAGCCATCAGCGCCGACCCGAAAATCGCCGGCCTTTCGAAGGAGATCCTGATGGAAAAAGGCAAGCGCGTCTTCACCCAGACCTGCTTTGCCTGTCACCAGATGAACGGTGAAGGCATCCCCGGCGTGTTCCCGCCGCTGGCAAAATCCGATTTCCTCATGGCAGACAAAAACCACGCGATCACGACGGTCATCAAAGGCTTGTCGGGCCCGATCAAGGTCAACGGCAAGGATTTCAACGGCGTGATGCCACCCGTGGCGATCAATGATGAGCAGGTCGCCCAGGTCCTCACCTACGTCCGCAACGAGTGGGGCAATACGGGCGACATCGTCACCGTGGACGAAGTCCGCAAGGTGCGCGCGGAATCCGCCCATTGACCCATGATCGCCCGCCCGTTCATCGCTCTTGCCGCGTTGCTGCTAGGCAGCGCCGTCGGCGCGGAGCTGGTGCCGGTGCCTGCCGGAATCTATCGGCCGTTGTTCGCGGGGGAAAACGACCTGAAGGAAATCCCCGTCGCCCGCTTCCAGCTCGCCGCCATGCCGGTGAGCAACGGCGAATTCCTCGACTTCGTCCGGGCGAACCCGCAATGGCAACGCTCGAAGGTGAAGCGGCTCTTCGCTGATGAAAACTACCTCAAGCACTGGGCCGGCGACACCGAACTCGGCCCCGCCTGCGATGCCGCCCAACCGGTGAGCTGGGTCTCGTGGTTCGCAGCGAAATCCTACGCCGCGTGGAAAGGCGGCCGCCTGCCGACCACCGCCGAGTGGGAGCTGGCGGCGGGAGTCGGATTCACCCAGGACGATGGATCGAAGGAGCCGGAGTTCAAGAAAGCCATCGCACGCTGGTATGGCACGCCCTCGCCCGCCGCTCTGCCCGCAGCGGGTTCCGGCAGGGCGAATCTCCATGGCATCCGCGACCTGCACGGCCTCGTGTGGGAGTGGACCAGCGATTTCAACTCCGCCATCGTCACCGGCGACGCGCGCGGCGACACCGGCCTGGAGCGCCAGCTCTTCTGCGGCGCAGGCTCGCTCGGGGCCAAGGACACCTCGAACTATCCCGCCTTCATGCGCTTCGGCTTCCGCTCCAGTTTGAAAGCCGCCTACACCGTTCACAACCTCGGCTTCCGCTACGCCAAAGACCCATGAAAACCCTCATCTCCATCATCCTGCTAACCGCCGGCCTCGTCTGCGCCGGAGAAAAGCCACCCTGCTGCCGCGAAGCCGCACCCGCCACCCCGCTGGCCGACAAATCGCTCTATCAACTCGAATCCACCTGGACCTCCGACGTCGGCAAGGACGTGAAACTCGGCGTGCTGCGCGGCCGCCCGCAGATCGTGGCGATGTTCTTCACCACCTGCGAATACGCCTGCCCGATCATCGTCGAGAACATGAAATCCATCGAACAGGCGCTGCCGGAGAACCTCCGCGACAAGGTGGATTTCCTGCTGGTGAGCTTCGACGTCGAGCGCGACACGGTGGAGGCGTTGAAAGCCTATCGGGCGAAGAAGCAGCTCGCCTCCGCCCGCTGGACGCTGCTCCGCGGCAAGGAGGACGACGTGCGCGAACTCGCCGCGCTGCTCGGCATCAACTATCAGCGCGATGCGAAAGGCCAGTTTTCCCACTCGAACACCATCAGCGTGCTCAACGCGGAGGGCGAGGTCTCCTTCCAACAAACCGGCCTGAACAAGGACGCCAAGGAAACCGTCGCCGCGATTGAAAAGATGCTTTCAGCCAAAACTCCATGAGCTTCCCCGCCTGCCGCCACGCCAAACGCAAAACCCAGCCCGCCGTCCAATCCCTCGTCTGGCTCGGCAGCGAACCTTACCGGCTGTTTTTTTTCAGCGGCATCCTGTTCAGCATCGCCGGAGTGGCGATGTGGCCGCTGTTTTTCTCCGGGCACTTCCCGTTCTATCCGGCCGTCAGCCACGCGCGGGTGATGATCGAGGCCTTCGGCGGCGCGTTCGTGGTCGGTTTCCTCGGCACCGCCGGGCCGCGGATGCTGTCGGCCCCCCGCTTGAAGCCGTGGGAGCTCGCCGCGTTTTTCCTGCTGCATCTCGCCAACGGCCTCTGCCACCTGCGCGGACTCACGACCTGGGGCGACGTCTTGTTTCTCGCCCTGCTCGGCGGATTCGCCCTCTCGCTGGGGACGCGGGTGATCTTCTTCCGCAAGGAATGGCCGCCGCCGGCGATGCTACTCGCGGCCACGGGTCTGGCCTGCGGAATCGCCGGCACCATCCTCTGGCTGAATCCGGCGTGGGTGGCGCGGCCGGAACTCCAGCGCCTCGCCGGACTGCTGCTCTATCAGGGACTCCTGCTGGGACCGGTGATGGGCGTGGGCATCTTCCTTTTCCCGAGACTGCTAGGTGGCGGGTTCGGCGAGGACGCCACCTTCCGCCGGATGGCGCTCGCCGCCGTCGCGCTGCCCGCGAGTTTCGCGGTGGAAGTCTGGGTCAATCCCGCCGCCGGGCAGATCCTGCGGGCGGCGGCGCTTGTCTTCGCGCTCGCCCACGTCCGCTGGCGGCGCGGCAAGGACGCGGCATCGCCCGGCACGCTGGCCAACGCGCTGCGCTTCTGGTGCCTGCCGCTCGCGTTGATCGGACTGGTCGCGCCGGTGTTTTCCCCGTTGCAACACATCGCGCTCGACCACCTGTTGTTCGTCAGCGGTTTCGGACTGCTTTGCCTGATCGCCGGAAGCCGCGTGCTGTTCGGTCACAGCGGGTCGCTGGAACTTTTCGCCAAAAGATCGTGGATCGCGCGCGGCATCGTCTTCGCCACCGTGCTCGCCGCGCTCACCCGCGCCTCCGCCAATTTCATGCCGAAAATCATGATTTCCCACTATGAATACGCCGCGTGGTCGTGGGCCGCCGGGGCCGCGCTTTGGACGCTTTGGCACGCCCGGAGGTTTTTCAAAAAGGACCCCGGCGAGGACTGAACGACGCCGCGGGCTTGTTCTTGCGCTTCGATTCCGCCGGTGCGAAACAGTCCGTGATGATCGTCCGCACGCGATTCGCTCCCAGCCCCACGGGACGGCTGCACCTCGGCCACGTGCTCGCGGCGCGGGTCGCCTTTTCACTCGCGCGCGATGCCGGCGGGTCCTTTCTGCTGCGGCATGAAGACATCGACGCCCCCCGCGTGCGCGAGGAATTCTATCATGGCATCGAGCAGGACCTCGAATGGCTCGGGCTGGAATGGGACGGCGACGTGCTCCGCCAAAGCTCGCGGATCGCGGCCTACGAGGCGGCGCTCGCGTCGCTGCGCGAGCGGGGGCTCGTCTATCCATGCTTCTGCACCCGCCGCGAGATCCAGGACGAATGGGCGCGCATGGGAGCCGCCCCGCAAGGCCCCGAAGCCCCCGCCTATCCCGGCACCTGCCACAAGCTAACCGCCGCCGAACAGCAAGCCCGATTCCTCTCCGGCACGCCCTACGCCTGGCGGCTCGACTCGCGCAAGGCGCGCGAGCTCGCCGGCCCCCTCACCTTCCGCGACCTGCGCTTCGGAGAAATCCCCGTGGACCCGGACTTGCTCGGCGACGTCGTGCTCGCCCGCAAGGACATCGGCACAGCCTATCATCTCGCCGTCGTCGTGGACGACGCCTTCCAGCAAATCAGCCACGTCACCCGCGGCGAGGACCTGTTGTCATCGACCCACGTCCACCGCCTGCTACAGGTCCTGCTCGGTCTTCCCCAGCCTCTCTATCTCCACCACCCGCTGATGCTCGACGAGGCGGGGAAACGCCTCGCGAAACGAGACGACTCCCGATCCATCGCAGCACTGAGGGAAAGCGGCATGGCGGCCGCCGAGGTGTTCGCCATGACCGACGCGGCGATGCCTGACCGCCCAAAAACAGGGATTTCCAACATCTCAAGGTAGCTGGCGCGCCTCGCTCGGTGCCGGATCTCCGCGAAACCGCCCTCAACCGCGCGCCATTCGCAGGAATCCCCTCGCATCGCAGGATCACCGCAGCCCGCTTGACGTCCCGCAGGCCGGCCATGGCGGCGGCCCGCGGCGTTTCGATGGTTTCCTTTTGCGGTTTTGATTGCCAGCGGCGCGCTCGCCCGTGACTGTCTGCCCGTCCGGCTCCGGACCACTGCCGCATGAAAGTCGTCGCCATCGCCAACCAAAAAGGCGGCGTGGGTAAAACCACCACCGCCCTCAACCTCTCCGCCGCCCTCGCGCTGCGTGGCCAACGGGTGCTTTTGGTCGATCTCGACCCGCAGGCGAACTGCACCAGCGGCCTCGGCCTCGAGCCGCCGGACGGCTGCAGCATCTATCCCGTCCTGCTCGGCGACACCACCGTCGCCCAACAGATCCTGCCCACCGGCCGCGAGAACCTCTCGATCCTGCCCTCGGAAATGGACCTCGCCGGCGTGGAGATCGAGCTCGCCCGCAGCGACGACCACCTCACCCGCCTGCGCTCGATCCTCCAGGCGCTCAAGCCGAACGACCTTTTCGAATACTGCATCCTCGACACCCCTCCCTCGCTCGGCGTGCTGATGACCTCCGCCCTCGCCGCCGCCGATGAAATCCTCATCCCACTCCAGTGCGAGTGGTTCGGCCTCGAAGGCCTGGCCAAAATCGTCCACGTCATCGACCAGATCCGCGGCTCCGACGCCAACCCCGGGATCAAGCTCGAAGGCATCGTGATGACGATGTATGACGGCCGCACCCTGCTCTCGCGCCAGGTCGTCGAGGAGGTTTCCAAGTTTTTCCCGGATCAGATGTATCGCACCATGATCCCGCGGACCATCCGGATCGGCGAGGCGCCCAGCCACGGCAAGACCATCTTCGAGCACGACCCTACCGGCCTCGGAGCCCAGGCCTACGGTGCCATGGCCGACGAGTTCCTGACCCGCCACGCCGCCGTCGGCCACTTGCAAGCCACGCCTTGATCGCGGATTCCGGCGGAGGCTCCTCTTCACCCAAGAGTTCACCGCCAAGGGACGCAGTCAAAATGACGGTCGGCCACGCTCATGTCCACCATGCGGGTTTTGCCCGGATGCATGGTCAGTCCTGCTTCCGCCATCCACTCCCTTAACTTTTCCAGCGCGTTCCCGGCCTCTTCCTGACTGCGGCATAAGACGACCATGTCGTCGGCAACGTGCTCGCGCACCAGAGCCATCGGCCGGTCATGGGAATCGTGTCGAAGTAGCCCTTGATGTCCACGTCCACGACCTGCGTGTTCCCGGCACTAAGCAGTTCCTCCACACGCCGCAACGCATCCTTGCGACCGCGTCCGGGGCGATGCGTGAGGTGCGCAAACTCGCGCACATGCAGGTCAACAACCATGCTCCCGGCCGGATGCACGGCTATCAGGGCCGCGCCATCGGCGGGCCGACCGGCTACTCGGACTGGAGCGACGTGGGAATGGAGCGGCAGCGTCGCGGGCCGCTGCCGCTTCGGACCGCCCGGGTTGACGGGAAGTCGGCCCTCCATAGGATCGGCGCATGCGCCTCGACCGATTCCTCACCCGCCGCGGGACTCACCCGTGCAAGGAGATCGCCAGGATGTTAGGAGACGGCCGGGTGACGGTGGACGGAGCGCTGGAATCCAGCGGGCTGCGGCGGATCAGCCGGTTCAGCCGGATCGAGCTCGATGGTGAAGTCCTGCAAGCGCAGGAAGCTGTCTATCTGATGCTGCACAAGCCGGCCGGCTATCTCAGCGCGACGACGGACCCGCAGCATCCGACGGTGATGGCGCTGATCGACCACCCGCTGCGCGACGAGTTGCATCTGGCGGGACGGCTGGACCGGGCGAGCACGGGATTGCTGCTGCTGACCAACGACGGGCGCTGGTCGAAGCGCGTGACGGAACCGCTGGAGGAGATTTCGAAAGTTTACCGCGTGACCACGCGGGATGAGATTTCACTGGAAACGACGGCGGTCTTCGCGGCGGGTATTTATTTCGCCTACGAGGATCTGACGACGCGCCCGGCGGTCTTGGAAATCCTCAGCGAACGCGAGGCGCTGCTAACGATCCACGAGGGGCGCTACCATCAGGTGAAGCGGATGTTCCATGCGGTGGGCAACCAGGTGCTGAGCCTGCACCGCGAGAGCATCGGACCGCTGGTGCTGGATGACGCGCTGCCGCCGGGGAAGTTCCGGCCGCTGGGCGCGGCGGAGGTCGCGTTCTTTAACCGTTAGCTACTTCGGCAGGCCGCTGGCGGTCGTTTCCCAGCGCTGTTTGAAGGCCTGATTTTCCCGGGACAGGACGGATGCGGCCAGCAGCGCCCGCTCACGGTTTCCGGCGAGCCAGTCGAAGGAAATCGCGGACTCGTGGCGGCGCAACCGCTCCGACTCGCTCGTCGAGTTCTTCACGAAGATCCGGTGCAGGGCGATGACCGCGTCCGGCGAGAAATCCCCCCACTTGGCGGGAACGGACTTCTGGCTCGCATCCACGATGGTGATCACGCCGGCGGGATCGATGGTGATTTTGCCGACGACTTCTCCCGATTTCATCGGGAACTCGCCGCTGGCGGCTTCCTTGCGGAGGTCCTCCGCGAGATCGGCAAAGAGCGCGGCGGACGCATCGCTAACCGCCAGCAAGGAAGCCCGCGTCGCCCCCTCCGGATCGGCGGACAGGAATACCAGATAGGCGGAGGCGTCCGGGAAGCGGAAGTCTTTGGAGAACTCGGCGAGCTTCGCCATGACCGTGGCCAGGTCGGGCGCGGTGGATGCGGCGGGCGGGACGATCTGCGGGGCGGCCAGCAGCTTGGAATGCTTCGTCAGATCGAGCTGCCAGGCGCGCACGCTGTAACGGGCGCGGCCGCGGGTTTTCAGACCGCCGAGGATTTTCTCCAGCTCGGCAACGGCCGCGTTGCATCCGGCCACGTCTGCGGGAAACCCCTCAAACACCGGACTGGAGAGCGCCCGGTGGTCTGCGAGATAGTCGTTCGCCAGACTTTGGTAGATTTCGAGCCATCCGTCCGCTTCCGGAATCCTCGCGGACGCGACCGCGGCGAACCAGCCCGCCGCCTCGTCCGGCATTCCCTGTTCCCAATCCTTGAGTCCGGCGAGCATCCAGGCCAGCACGTGCGCCGCGCCGCTCCCGGAAGCATCGTGCTCCTTCGCGGGGATGGCGGGCAGCCTTCCTAACCGATCCATCGTCCGGATCAACCCCTCACCGATCCGCTGCTTTTCCGGCACGGACAATACGTGAGCGTGAGTCGCCCGGGCCTGGTTCCTCGCCTCGCCGGACTGTCCGTCGAGATAGTTGGCGACCACCGCCTCCACGCCGGCCCAGCTGCGGGTGGGCTCGTGCACGTCGGGATTTCCGCGCAGTTTTGCGAACCCGGCGGCCGCTTTCGCGAAATCGCGGGCTTCCACCGCGGCCCGCGCCTCGCGGTAGCTTTTCGCGATGTCGATGCCCGCCGTGGAAGCGGGCTCGGGAACGACCGGATCCACACTCACAATCACCGGCGCCTTCGGCTCCGGCGCGGGAGTCTCGCGGGTGATCCACCAGATGCCTCCCCCGACCAAGACCAACAAGACCAGGCCGGCGATCGAGAGGGCGATCCTTTCGTCCCGCTTCTTCTGCGCCCGCCGTTTCGCCGCGCTGCCGGAGGATTCCACGGCCTCGGGAGCGCCGGATTTCAAACGTTTCAGCGCGCTCTCCATCAGGCCTATCATTTCGTCGTAGGACGAGAAGCGGTCCTTCGGATCATAGGCCATCGCCCGTTCCACGATCCGGCAGACATCGGCGGGCAGCGACGGGTCGGCGATGCCTAGCGGCACCACTTTTCGCTTCGCCTCGCGCAGGATGTCGGTGGCCATCGTCTCCGCGCCGCAGGACGGCTTGCCGGCCAGCGCGTGATAGACGGTCGCCCCGAAGGCATAGATGTCGGAGCGCAAATCCTCGACATGACCTTCGATCGTTTCCGGTGGGACGTAGTAAGGAGTGGCCCAGACTTCCGTGGCCTGGGCTTTGCCGCCCTGGGTCACGAGGGCGAGGCCGAAATCCACCAGCTTCGCGTGGCCCTCCGCGTCGAGCAGGATGTTTCCCGGTTTCACGTCGCGGTGGATCAAGCCCGCGGCATGCGCCGCCTTGAGTCCCTGCGCGACCTCGATGGCGAGCGGCAGCATTTCCAAGACGGGGATTTTCCCGCGTTCGCGGATCTGATGCTCGAAATGCCCGCCCGGCACGAGCTCCATGGCGATGTAAAAGCGCCCGAAGGACCTTCCCGTCGTCAGCACGCGGACCACGTTCGGGTGGCTGAACGAAGCGGTGATCCTCGCCTCCTCCTCGAAGGCCTTGATCCGCCGCTCGTCCGCCGAGAAATCCTCACTGAGGATCTTCAACGCCACCTCGCGGTCGAGCGTCGGGTCATGCGCCACGAAAACCATGCTCATGCCGCCCACCGCATGCCGCCGGACCAGCGTGTAAGGGCCGAACTCGCACTTCACCCGCATGTGCTCGCCGCAAGCCGGGCAAACCACGTTGGCGAAAGGCGCCATCGACGACACGTCCATCGGACTCTCGCAAGCAGAACAATGGACGATGGTTTCGGCGCGCTCCGGCATGGGCAAAAGCTAGCGACGCGGCACTTGGGTGCAAACTTGAATCTTGCAGCACCTTTTCCCGCGGCGAGACTCCCGGCGTGGAGATCCTAGTTGAAGACAGTCCGGGCGAGCGCATCGACGCTTTTCTCGCCGCCCGCCTCGCGGACCTTTCCCGCTCGCGCATCCAGACGCTCATCCGCGAGCAGTTCATCCAGATCAACGGCCACCCCGCCAAACCGCGCGACGCCGTGAAACTCGGCGACCGGATCACCGTGGTCCTCCCCGAAGCCGTGCCGCTGCACAACGAAGCCCAGGATCTCGCGCTGGAAATCCTGTTTGAGGACGACGACATGGTGGTCCTCAACAAGGGCTCCGGCATGGTCGTCCACCCGGCTCCGGGAAATCCCGATGGCACCCTGGTCAACGCACTGCTCCACCATTGCCGCGGGAAACTATCAGGCATCGGCGGCGTCGAGCGACCGGGCATCGTCCACCGCCTCGACAAGGACACGTCCGGCTGCATCGTCGTCGCCAAGTCCGACATCGCCCACCAGTCGCTCGTCGGCCAGTTCGCCGGCCGGACGATGGAAAAACTCTACCTCGCCGTCAGCCAGGGCATCCCCAAGCCCGCCAAGGACACGATCTTCACCCATATCGGCCGCCACCCGGTGAACCGCCAGAAGATGGCGGTCGTCAATCCTCCCGGCGGGAAAACCGCCATCACGGACTATGAAGTTCTAGCCGCCGATCCGGCCACGCTCACCGCGCTGGTCCTCTGCCACCTCCACACCGGCCGCACCCATCAGATCCGCGTCCACCTCCATCACAAGGGAGCGCCTCTCGTCGGCGATCCGATCTACGGCAAGCCCAGCAAGACCTCGGAACAAACCGGCCGCCTGATGCTCCACGCCTGGCGGCTCACGCTCGACCACCCGGTCACCGGCGAGCGCCTTCATTTCGAAGCCCCCATCCCCGCCGAGTATCAACCGTGGCTTGATCGAGTGGAAAATCTGGAAGCCCGGGCGTAAAAAAAGAAAGTGCCCCGACTGTCTCAGTCGGGAGCACCCTTCAAAAAATCCGGCTGAGACAGCCGGGACACATTTTCACTTCTTTTGCTCGTCCTGGTCTGCCGGTGGCACTGAGATCGACGGGGTGGTGGCGCTGACGGGCGGACGGGCGATCATGCCGCCTGGAAGTTGCTGGACGCCACCGGTGGGCGCGCCCTCGGCAGGTGGCGGGGTGGCCTTGGTGATGAGGGCGGCACGGTCCTTGAGCAGCGGATCGACGGTGCTCTTGGCGACTTCGAAGGTGATGCCGGCGAGGGCTTTTTCCTTGGCGAGCTTTTCGGTGAGGGCTTTTTGACGCTCGGCGAAGGCGGTGTCCTTGGCTTTGGCGTCCTCGGGTTTTTCTCCCTCGGCTTTCTTGCGCTCCTTGGGGATTTCCGCGGCGACTTCCACGGTGAGGAGGAAATTGTCGGTGGCGGCGGGTTCCGCATCGGGAGCGGCTGGGGCTGCGGGCCCTGGCTTGGTGGGCGAGATGTGGAGGGTGTAGGTGAATCCCTCGACCGTTTCGATGACTGCGGTGCGTTTGCCGTCGTCGGCGGCACGCTCGGCGACCTTGTTAGCGGGGACGACGTCCTCGAAACGGGCGTAGGAGAAGAGGCTCTTGAGCGGGCCGGTGACGGTGGTGTCGAGCACCTCGGTGGCGGTGGCGCCCTCGAGTTTGAATTCGGCGTTCTCGTCGTCGCGGGTGAGTTTCCAGGCGTTCTCGGACTTGCCGGGTTGGCTGAGGGTGATGGATTTGATCTTTTCGGGATTGATGAATCCGGAGTCGAGCCAGCGCTTGGCGTCGTCGCTAACGGACGGGAACATCTCGCTCACGGCGTAGAAGCCCGAGTCGTCGGCGTGGTTGCGGACATAGCGGCCGACGGCACTGCCGCCGCCCATGGGCGAGGGGGCCGAGCCGCTTTCGATGCTTTTGCCGAGGGAGACCTTGGCGATTTCCTTGCCGGCGGCGTCCTTGAAGGTGGCGGTCAGTCCGCGGTCCGCAGGCTTGGTGGCGGCCTCGTCCATGCCGAAGCGCGGGGCGAAGGACGGTCCGGCTTCGAGGCCGAGGGTGACCTTGAGCTCGCCCAGCGTGCGGATGAAGTCGTTGACGAAGGTGTTGTTAGCCGGATGGCCGTCGCGCTGGGCGACGACCCATTTGCCATCCTTCTTGGCGAGCGTCACGCTGCCGGCGGCACCTTGGATCTCGATGCTGGCCGCGTCGTTGGCCGGGAAGGATTCGAAAAGCGTCTGGCCCTGGCTGCGCTTGGTGGCGTTGCGGGTGGACTGGTTCTGACTGACTTTGACGGCGGTCACGGCCGCGCCGAGGGCGATGGCGATGACCCAGAGGATGATGACCTGGCGTTTGTTCATGGTGGCGGAAATTTGAGATTTGAAATTGAGGATTTGAAATCAGCGCGCGCGGGTGGCGCGGCGGCGGTTGATGAAAAGAATCAGGCCGATCAGGATGACCAACACCGGCATGGCGGCGACGTTGAGCAGGGTGATCTTGGCGGCGAGCTTGTCTTTCTGGCGGCGGAGTTCCTTTTCCTGCTCGCGGATGAGCTTGGAATACTCGACCTGTTCGGCTCGCAGCTTCTTGATTTCCTCCTCCTGCGCGGGCGACAGATAGAGTTCGGAGCCGCGGGATTTCTGGGCTTGGAGCTCGCTGAGTTTCTGTTGGGCGGCCTTTTGTTTCGCTTGGAATTCCTCGATTTTGACTCCGACGGTCTTGTTGAAATCCGACTCCATCTCCTGGACCACGGTGAACGGGCGGCGGATCGCTGAGCGGGAGCGCGAGCCGATCAAGTGCTTGGAGCCGGTGGCTTGGTCGAGCAGGTTGAGGAGCAGGGTGGCGTTGCCGTTGGAGGGTGAGGCCATTTGCTGGCCGCCGAAGTTTTGGACGTTGTAGGCGAAGCGGTCGTAGAAGGCGTCCACGTCGCCGATGAGGAAGACGTTGCCGGGAGCGGCGGCTTCTTTCAGGTAGACCGGCTTGGCTGCGTCCTTGTCTTTCGGCGTTTCGGCCGGGTCGGCGGGTGGCTTCGGTTTGCCGTCGGGGAAGGCGGTCTTGAAGGCGCCGGAGAGATGGGTGACGAGGTCGTAGGCGGTGCCGTTGGACTTGAGCGTGCGGGCGAGCGACGGGTCGAGCTGCGAGGCTTTGACCGAGTCGACGAAGCCGGCCTTGGTGGAGGATTTGATGAGCGTGTTCGCAGTCACTCCGTCCTTGCCGGTGATGGTGATGGCGCCGGGAAGGAAAAGCGTGACGGAGCCGAGATCCTTGGTGATGACGTTGTCCTTTTGCGGCATCGAGTCTTTTCCAAGTGTCAGCACGGCGAGGCCGAGACGGTCGCCGCCAAGCTTGGTGGCGAGCGCGGGATCTGCCAGAACCTGGCCGGATTCGAAGGAGACTCCCCATGCGGATAGAAGGGTCGGCAGGGTGGAGGTGGTGGGAGGCGGCGGTTGCTGGCCCATCATCGGATTCGACTGCGGCGCGGTCATTTGCGCGGCCACGGAGAATGGATCAAGGCAGGCGACGACGGTGCCGCCGTTGAGGACGTATTGGTCCACGGCGAACTCCGCCTCCGGCGTGATGCCGGCGGGGTGGAACAGGAGCAGGACCTTGATTTCCTTCGGGTCGATGGTGGTGGCTTCCATCGGCACGTCCACCACGTCGAAGGACTGCTTGAGTTGTTGATAGATGACCCAGCCCGGAGTCGGTGGTTGGCCGGGCATCATGGCGGGCGCGCCTTGCAGGTCGAGGGCTGTCATCAGGCCGATCTTCGGCTTGGTCGGAGTGGTGACCTCGCCGATGGCTTTGGAGATGTGGTATTCCAACATCGTTTCGTCGCGCGGGTCCATGAATGGGATGACGCTGGTTTTATCGAGGCAGGAAATGGCCAGGCCGAAGAAGAGGTTCTGGTCGTTCATGCGCTGGCCGTTGATGCCGTCGAGGTTGGCGGAGTCCTCGGCATCGGTGTCGGGCTGGGGATCGAGGTTGTCGATGCGGAGTTTGCCCTTCGAGATGGAGGCGTATTCCTTGAGCAGGTCGTCGACGCGGCGCATGTGGAGCTTGAGGTCCTCCGGCATGTAGTCGGTGCTGCGGGAAGCGTAGTAACGGATGACGACGGGCGTATCGAGCTCGGTGAGGATGGCGCGGGTGCCGGAGGACAAGGTGTGGACCTTGTTCTCGGTGAAGTCCGCGCCGCGGTTGCCGAGCGGGGTGAGTGAGACGAGCCAGTTGGCTAGCAGGGCGATGACGACGAGCGCTGCGACGCCGAAGGCTGCGCGGGTGACCGGGTGGTTGGTTTTCATGAGGAAATTTGAGATCTGAAATTTGAGATTTAAAACCGATCAGGCGCGCTTGGAGGAGAGGATGGCGCTGGTGCCGAGCAGGCAGACGAAGATGATCGAGCCGAACCAGACGAAGTCCTTCAGCCGGAACAGGCCGCTGTTGAGCGAGCTGAAATGGTCCCAGACGCCGAAGGCGACGATGCCTTCGAGCACGCCCGGAGAAACGATTTTCGAGAGCTCGCGGGTGACCGGATCATAGCCGCAAAGCAGGATCAGCACGCAGATGGAAACCGAGACGATGAGGCAAACGACCTGGTCGCGGGTGCAGGCGGAGACCAGCATGGTGATGGCGAGGAAGGTGCAGCAGACGAGGAAACTTCCCAGATAGCCCGAGAAGATCGCGCCGTTGTCGGGGGTTCCGAGGTAGTTGACCGTGAGGACGATGGGGAAGGTGAAGGCGAGGGCGATCAGCCAGACGGTGGCGGCGGCGAGGAACTTCCCGATGATGGCGCTCCAGGTGGAGACGGGGAAAGTTCCTAGCAGTTCGATGGTGCCGGTGCGTTGCTCGTCGGCCCAGAGTTTCATGCCGACGGCCGGAGCCAGCAGCATGTAAACCCACGGGTGCCAGAAGATGAACGTCCACTCCAGCGAGGAGTCGCCGACGCGCATGAACTCGCCGAAGGTGAAGGTGAGTCCCAGCGAGAACAGCAGGAAGATGACGATGATCGCGTAGGCGGTGGGCTGCGAGAAATAGCTGGAGAGCTCGCGTTTGTAGATGGTGCAGGAAGACATGGTGAGGAAGAAAGTTAGGTTTTCCGGGATCAGGCGGCGGCTTCGGTGTCGCGGGAGGTGACTTTGCGGAACAGGTCGGTGAGCGAGCCGGTTTCGGACTGGGCGAGCAGTTCGGCGGGCGTGCCGTCGGCGACGATTTTCCCGCGGTCCACGATGACGGCGCGGGTGCAGGCGGCTTCGACCTCTTCGAGGATGTGGGTGGAGAAGAGGATGGCCTTGGTTTTGCCGAGCCGCTTGATGAGCTGGCGGACTTCGAATTTCTGGTTCGGGTCGAGGCCGTCGGTCGGCTCGTCGAGGATCAGGACTTCCGGGTCGTGAAGCAGCGCCTGGGCGAGGCAGGTGCGGTGGCGGTAGCCTTTGGAAAGCGTGTCGATGGACTGCTTGGCGACGGTGCCGAGGAAGCAGGTGTCGATGGCGCGCTCGACGGCGTCGTTTTTCGCGGTGCCCTTGAGGCCGCGGATGGCGGCGCAGAATTTGAGGAAACCGATGACCGTCATGTCATTGTAAAGCGGGGCGGATTCCGGCAGGTAACCGATCTTGGTTTTCGCCTCGCGGGGTTTGTCGATGATCGAGATTCCGCAGACTTTGGCGTCGCCGGAAGTGGGCGGGATGAATCCGGTGATCATGCGCATGGTGGTGGACTTGCCGGCGCCGTTGGGTCCGAGGAATCCGAGGACCTCGCCTTTTTTCACCGTGAACGTGAGATGGTCCACGGCGCGTTTGGTTCCGAATTGTTTGGTCAGGTTTTCGACTTCGATCATGGGATGAAATGAGGTTGTTCGGCGATACTCGCGTGAAGCGGCGTCGCTCGCGCTGCTTGTTTGAAAAAACGGTTTCGGAGAGATTTTCAAGCCAATAACGGGTTTTTCCCCGAATCAATCGGTCTTGCATCGGGCGGATGCGGGTGGTTCGATGCTCGCGAAATGGCCAGTATCCACCTTCCCGATCGCTGCGGCGTGATGCTTTTGCCCGACTGCACGCTGTTCCCGCACGGTGGGCTGCCGCTGTACATTTTCGAGCCGCGCTACCGGAAAATGTTGGAGGACGCGCTGGAGGGGGATTGTTTTTTCGCGGTCGCGCGCCTGCTGGGAGAAGAGGAAGGCGACCCTGCGGATTTCGTGGCTCCGGTGGGCACCATCGGCCTGGTCCGGGCGTCGCGCGAAAAGGACGACGGCACCTCGCAACTGCTGATCCACGGAGTGATGCGGGTGCGTTTCACCGAGTGGCATGACGGCCATGATTATCCGTATGCGAGCATCGAGCCGGTGGTTTCGGTTTTCACGCCGGAGAAACAGGCGGCCGCGGCGATGAAGACCCTGCGCGGAGCCGTGGAGGACGCGGTGCGACCGTTGCCGGAAGAGGTGCAGAGCGGGGTTTTCGCCCTGCTCGACCGGGCGGACGAGCCCGCGCTGATGACGGACATCATTTGCCAACAGTTCATCCACGAGGCCGACCTGCGGCAGCAGCTGTTGGAAATGGCGGCGGTGGGAGACCGGATTCCGGTGATCTGCGACTACTTGAGCAAGGCGCGCCTGGTGTCCGAGGACTGATTTCCATCAAAAATTGGGGGTGGCGCGGGGCCCACTCGGACCATCCGCACCACCCCCGGTTTCCCCCTCCTGTCTGGAGAATTTTTCGTTACGCGCCGAGCCGGAGGGCGGCTTTTGGCGTGGCGCTTTCCATATCAAATTGCCGGGCGGGAAGGGATGGTTTGGAATTTTCGGTCCTGCGAGGCTCAAGTCGCTCCTTTGCATGGCGCGATTTCTGCAATTACCCTGCCACCTTGGGATCATACCATTTAGCTTAATAAAATAGGCATATGGTTTTCTTCGAACCGTTTAGTTCGGAGCGCAGGTAGCTGTTCAAAAACAAAGACAGGACTCGGCTGGTATCCTCCCAGTATTTACGCAGG
>JBFZFJ010000231.1:0-7776 GCA_041306405.1 Verrucomicrobiales bacterium
ACATTGTGGTCGCCCTGCTGCAGCAGGTCCATCGCCCGCTGAAGGCGCAGCCGGATGAGCAGGCCAAGCGGCGGCAGGCCGGTCTGGCGGCGGCAGAGTTCGGTAAAATGGGGAATGCTGAGATGGGACTCGCTGGCCAGTTCGTTGAGCGTCCAAGTCCGGGCGAGGTCTTCGCGCATGAGGGAAAGGGCTTTGAGCAGGCGGTTCTCCGCGCGGCGGGACCGGATGCCGGGCGCGCGCTGGTGGACTTTAGCCAGCCCTAGCAGGCGGCCGAATGCGGTCGAGAGCCCGGTCATCGCCGACTCGCTGAAGCCATGGGTGGCGTGGCGGAAGGTGTCTTCAAACGCCTCGATCAACACCGCCGGGTCGTCCACCGAAACGATGGGATTCGTGGTGGAGACACCGAGGTTTTCGAGATGGTCGGCGGCGCGCAGTCCGCGGAAGTGCATCCAGAAGATCGTCCATGGCGAGCGCGGGTTGGCGCTGTAAGCGTGATGTTCGCGGGGCGGCAGAAACAGCAGGTCACCGGGTTCCATCTTCCACTCCCGTCCGGCAAGCGTGCAGGATCCTTTGCCCGAGACGCAGGCGATCAGGATGTGCTGCGAGGTGCCGTGCGATCGCTCGACGTGATGCCCGCCAGCCGCGACGAAGGTGCCGATGTGGGTGACGCAGAGATCGCGGGTGATCGGTTTGCGGGACGCCCCGACGGAGATAGTGGGCGGAATGATCACCAAGCGCTGCCCCGGGAAGCCTTCGGGGCGTCTTTCTGGCGGGACTGGCTGCATGGGTGGTAAGACAGGTTGAAAACCGAGGAATGTCCATGCATTTCCTTCGATGTTCCATGGTGAATCCTGGCGTGAGTTCCATAATCTCGGCAGAGCCCATTAAAGTTTCCATGAACATCGCGCCCCAAGACCTCCTTGTATTTATCGGATTTTTCGTTCTCGTCGTCGGACTCAGTGTCTGGAAAAGCCGCAAGGCAAAAGGGCACGAGGAGGATAGCTCGGACTTCTTCCTCGCCGGCCGCGGGCTGACCTGGCCGCTGATCGGTATTTCGATCGTCGCGGCTAACATCTCCACCGAGCAAATGGTCGGCATGGCCGGGCAGGCGGCGGGATCGACCGGGCTGGCGGTGAGTTGCTGGCAGTTGCTCGGTTCGGTGTTCATCGTGGTCATTTCGATGACGCTGCTACCCAAATTCCTGCGGGCGGGGATTTATACGATGCCGGAGTATCTCGAATACCGCTACAACACGGCGGCGCGCGGAATCATGGCCGTCCTAACGGTAGTAATCTACGCGGTGGTGATGTTGCCGGCGGTTCTTTATTCCGGCGGGGTGACGCTGCGGGCGATCACCGGCATGGAACTGACCAAGGCGGTGTGGCTGATTGGCTTGTTAGGGGCCGGCTACTCGACGATTGGCGGCTTGAAGGCGATCGCTTGGGCTGACTTGGTACAGGGTTTGGCGCTGCTGGCGGGTGGGATGTTGATTTTCTTCCTTGGTCTGGATGCCATCGGCGGCTGGGACAAGTTCGCGGAGTTCAACGCGCCGAAGCTTCACATGGTGATGCCGGCGGATAACACGGATCTGCCATGGACCGGCGTGGCGGGCGGGATGTGGATCGTGATGATCTATTACTGCGGCTTGAACCAGTTCATCGTGCAGCGGAACTTGGCCGCGAAGTCGCTGAAACACGGCCAGCTCGGGATGATTTTCGCGGGTGGACTATGGTTGCTAGTGCCTTTCGCGATGGTGATGCCAGGTCTGATGGCGCAGCAGCTCTACGGCGCTGAGCTCGGTTCGAAAACCGACGCGGCGTTCCCCACGATGGTTACCAAGCTGATCGCTCCGGGCGTGCGCGGCTTAATCTACGCCGCCATCGCCGGTGCCGTCACCAGCACGCTGGCCTCGCTGCTGAACTCGGCGTCCACGATCTCCACGATGGATGTCTATCGCCGCATGTTTTCGCGCGACGCCTCGCAGGAAAAACTCGTCTGGCTCGGCCGCGGGCTGACACTGGCATTTGTCATCGCGGGATGTTCGATCGCGCCGATCCTGGACGACCCGAAATTCGGCGGCGTGTTTCAATACATCCAACAATTCCAGGGCTACATCTGGCCCGGCGTGGTGGCGGCGTTCATCATGCCGTTTGTCCTGCCGAAAGTCCCCGGTGCTGCCGGCGTCGTGGCATTGGTGACCGGTCCGCTGGCCTATGCGGCATTCCAATTCACCTCCAAGTCGGAAGCACGGCCATGGGGCCATGACATCCATTTCCTCCTGCAAGTGCTGCTCGCCTTCTTGGTGGTGGGCGCGCTGATGACTGCGATGACGCTGTTCTCACCACTCGCCAAGCCCAAGGCACTTCCGGTCCGCGAGGAGATCAGCCTGGTCACCGAGCCCATCGTGAAGATCGCGGGCGGCCTGGTGATTCTCGGCGTTGTCCTGTTCTTCATCATCTTCTGGTGATCTTTATTTTAGCTTTTCAGCATCTCAGCATTTCAGCTTTTACCCCACCATGTCCGTCATCGCGAAACTGGAACCCCGCGTCATTCCAACGTACCCGGTCGGCGCGCCGGAGAAGAACCCGGTCTTTTTCGAGAAACGCGTCTATCAGGGATCTTCCGGCAAGGTCTATCCGGTGCCGTTCATCGACAAGGTCTTCGACGAACCGCAGCCGGTTTCATACCAGTCCGCGCGTTTGGAAAACGAGTTCGTGCGGCTGGTGATGCTGCCGGAAATCGGCGGGCGGATCTTCATCGGTCAGGACAAGACGAATCACGACTACGATTTCTTCTATCGCCAGGATGTGATCAAACCGGCGCTCGTCGGCCTCGCCGGCCCGTGGATTTCCGGTGGCGTCGAGTTCAATTGGCCGCAGCACCACCGCCCCGGGACTTTCATGCCGGCGGATGTGTTCATTGAAGAGGAAGAGGACGGCGCACGCACGGTGTGGCTGAGCGAACATGATCCGATCAACCGTCTCAAAGGCATGCACGGCATCCGCTTGCGACCCGGTTCCTCGCTGATCGAGCTGCGGGCGCGTTTGTATAACCGCACGCCATTCACCCAGACCTTCCTCTGGTGGGCGAACGTGGCGGCGATGGTGCACGAGCAATACCAATCGTTCTTCCCGCCGGATGTACGCTATGTCGCGGACCATGCGGTGCGGGCGATGTCGTCGTTTCCGGAGGCGATGAATCCCTATTACGGGGTGGACTATCAGAATCGTCACGGCACCAACGATCTGAGTTGGTATAAGAACATCCCGGTGCCGACGAGTTACATGGTCTGCCAGACACAGTTCGATTTCTTCGGCGGCTACGACTTCAAGGCGGGCGGCGGGTTCGTCCATGTCGCGGACCGCCACATCGCGCCGGGCAAGAAACAATGGACTTGGGGCGACCATGCGTTTGGCCATGCCTGGGATCGCGAGCTCACCGACACGAACGGCCCCTACATCGAGCTGATGGCCGGCGTTTACACCGACAACCAGCCGGATTTCTCGTATCTCGCGCCGTATGAAACCAAGACCTTCTCGCAGTTCTGGTGGCCCATCCAGGGCATCGGCCCCGTCCAGCAGGCGACCGAGAAGGCGGCCTTGCGGATGGTCGTGCGCGAGGACCGGACCATCGAGCTCGGGCTTTGTGTTTCCGAAAACCTGAAGGACGCCACCCTGGTGCTGAAGCGTGGGGAGCAGACCCTGCTTGAGCAAACGCTCTCGCTCAAACCGGGCGAGGCATGGACTCATGCCGACCTCAAATTCACCGGGGGAAATCCGGCCGAGTTGTCCGCCGCGGTTTTCAACCGCGATGGCGGCTGCCTTCTAACCTATCGGCCGGTGGATGCAAGCACGCTCAAACGCGACCGCGAGCTGGCCAGCGAGCCTGCCGCACCGGAGGAGATCGTCTCTTCCGACCAACTCTATTTCACCGGCGAGCATCTCGATCTCTATCGGCATCCCGCCCGCGCCCCCGAGCTCTACTGGCAGGAGGCGCTGCGGCGTGACGAGGGAGACGCGCGCTGCAACATCGCGATGGGTCGCCGCGCGCTGAAAAGCGGCCGCCTCGCCGACGCCGAACGCTGCTTCCGCATGGCCGTCGCCCGACTCACCCGCCGCCATCCGAATCCGGAAACCGGCGAGGCCCACTACTTCCTCGGCTTGACCTTGTTTTTCTCAGACCGGCTCGGCGAGTCGTATGGTTTCCTCTCGAGGGCCGCGTGGAACCGGGCGTGTGCCGCGGCGGCGCACTATCAACTCGCATGCATCGACTGCCGGACTTCCGCGTTTGACTCGGCGTGCGGACATCTCGGCGAGTCGATATCGGCTGATGGAAACCACCTCAAGGCGCAAGTCTTGCTAGCGGCCATCCTGCGGCGAAAGCACGATCCGGAATCCCCCGCCCTCCTCGGCCGGGTTCTTGAAGCGGACCCATTGGATCATTGGGCCCGTTACGAGTCCGCGCTTGCCGGCGGGATTTCCACCGCGCAATTCCTGAGCACCTGCCGCAACGACGCGCAGACGGTCCTGGACCTGGCCTTCGACTACGCGGACGCCGGCTTCACCTCCGAGGCAGCGGATCTGTTGGAGCTGCATTCGGCCAATCCGGTGACGCCCTCCGCGGTGCCGAATCCACTCTCGCGGGCGGTGGCCAGCGCTTACGTGCTGGCGTGGTTGAAACAGGACCACGCCCTGTTGGAGGACGCGCGGAAGCAATCGCCGGACTACTTCTTCCCGTCGCGCCTGCACGAGCAGGTCGTGCTGGAATGGGCGCTGCAACAACCCGGCAAGGACCCGGTGGCCGCCTACGGCCTCGGAAATTACTTCTATGATCTCAAGCGCCACGAGGACGCGATTGCAAGTTGGGAACGCTCCGTCGCCGATGGCGCGTCGTTCGCGACGGTGTTCCGCAATCTGGGAATCGGCGTTTGGAACGCGCGGCGGGACGGAGATGCGGCGAGAACCTGTTATCTCCGGGCGCTGGAACTCGACTCCACCGATCCACGGTTGGTCTCGGAATACGACCAGCTTTGCTCGAAGTTAAACGACCCGCTGGCGGACCGCCTGCGGTTTCTGGAAGACCACCGCGGCCGCGTGATGCAACGCGATGATTGCACGGTGGCTCTGGCAGGCCTGCACAACCTAACCGGATATCCGGAGGCGGCGTTGGAGATCGTCAGCTCCCGCCGCTTCCACCCGTGGGAAGGCGGCGAGGGAAGCGTGCTCCGGCAGTTCACCACGGCGCACATCCAGTTAGGAATCGCGGCCCTCGCGGCGGGCGATGCCGCCGCCGCGCTGCGCCACTTCACCGGCGCGATGGACACGCCGGAAAGCCTCGGCGAGGCCTATCACTTGCTGCAGGCGAAGGCGGATGTGAACTATTGGACCGGCCGCGCGCTGACGGCGCTCGGACACACGGACCAAGCCCGCGAGCATTTCATGCTCTCGGCGGCGGAAGCCGGCGATTTCTCCGAAATGGCGGTCACGGCGCACAGTCTGCTGAGCTACTTCCGTGGTCTTTCGCTGCGGGAACTCGGCCGCGGGGAAGAGGCCCGCGCCCTGTTTGCCGACCTCAAGACCTTTGCCGAAACCAAGCTCAAGGAAACCGCCCGGATCGACTATTTCGCCACCTCGCTTCCGAACCTGTTGGTTTTCGAGGAGGACCTCCAGGCACGGCGCGACGCGGAGAACCATCTTCTGCTAGCGTTCGCGCTTCACGGACTCGGTGAGGCGACCGCGGCTCGCGGCGCTTTGGAGAAGACCCTCGCCTTCAACCATGCCGACCAACGGGCAATGGACCTGCAGCGCGAATTGTCATCCGGCCCGACATGCAAGTGAAAGGATCGATTGCGCCAAATCAGCGCATGACACGAACCCGGTAGAACCGGGTCATCACGTTGGCCGTGACAGGATCGTGGATCAGCACGATTCCGTCCGTTGGGCGGCTGAGATCCGGGGCGAGCACCGTCCAGCCGGCGGCGGGATAGTCACCGTCACTTTCCTTGAAGAAGGCGGTGGTCCCGGTGCGCCGCCAACCACTTTGACGCTGTAGGCCTTGTCGATCGGATGACTTTCCTTTGCGTTTTCGGGAAACCGTGGTTTTCTCCCCCAGACAAAAACCACCGGCCCCTGCGGGCCGATGGCTTGAGTTCCCAAGTCGCTGTTCTGATTTTGTTCTCTTCCAGGAGTGAATCAGCAAGCGGCTTCTTCATTTCCAGCGGGCGGGCCGCCGCCCGCCTTGGAGCGCCGGGTCAGGCCGCTGTTGCGCTCGCTTTTCGGGATGAATCCCATCGAGCGATACAGCGGACTGTCCTCGCCATGGTCCGGGTGGCTGCGCACGCCGTGGGTGACGAGGATAAGCAGCTTGTTGAGCCGCGACTCCTCTTCATCACGCGCTTTTTGCGCGGCCGACCGGGCGAGGGCCAGATCGGCTAGCCGATCTGCTCCATGCGGAACTTGATGGCCTCCAGCGGAGTGGGGCGGGCGACGGCTTGGTATTCATTCTCATAGTTCTCGATCAGGACTGCCAGGACCTCCATTTGGTCCTGTTGTTTCTCCGTCAGGCTGTCACCTCGCGAAGCCAGGCGGTCGAAGCGGGAGAGCGCTTCGGGAGCTTTGCAATGACCCTGGATCGCTCCGCGGATGCCTGCGGACGCATGTCGGGAACCGCGCGACATCATGCACGGCCCGTTGTGCAAGAGGTAACGCGGTCCCGACATCGCGCACCGACCGCGATTGACGCGCCCCTTAAGGAGGCACCACACTCGTGGGGTGCAGGCGGCTGCGAAGCCATTGAAAAGCGCGAAGCTCTTCCCAATGACCCTCATCCCCCCTCCGCCAAGAGCGACGCCGCTCCCCCTCTTATGAAATCACCCGCAGTTCACACCCCGCTTCTCTCCCTCATCGCCTCGGCATTCCTCGCCGCCGTCGGCTTCGCGGCGGAACCGCTGGTCACGCTTCGCGACTGCAAATTCATCCCCACCGACTGGGCGGACGGCGACAGCTTCGAGATCCAGGCGGCCGACGGAGTTCACCACACCATCCGCCTTTATGGCGCTGACTGCGTCGAGTGGCACGTCACCGACGAGAACGACGCCCGCCGACTGCGTGAACAAAGGCGCTATTTCGGAATCGCAGAGTTCGGCGGCTCGCCGCAAGCATCCATCGAAGCCGCCAAAGCCGCCGGCAAGAGCGCCGCCGCAGAGACCGCCCGCGCGCTTGCCCGCCCATTCACCGTCCACACCGCCTTCGCCGATGCCCGGGGCGACGGTAAACACAAGCGGATCTACGCGTTTGTCACCACCGCTGACGGCCAGGACATGACCGAACACTTGGTCAAAATGGGCCTCGCACGCGCTTTCGGCGTCTATCGCGAAACGCCTGCTGCCAAGTCAGCGAAGGATTATCAGGAAAATCTCCGCGATGCGGAACTCATCGCCGCCAAGGCCGCTGCCGGTGCCTGGGCCAAAACCAACTGGGACAAGCTCTCCGCCGAACGTCAGGAACAGCGGAAGGAGGACTCGGAACTCACCCTCGCCGCGGGAACCGGCAAATCTTCCGAGGTCTTCAAAATCAATCCCAACACCGCCGCCCGTGACGAACTGATGAAGCTCCCCGGCGTCGGTGAGGTCACTGCCAACCGGATCATCGGCGGCCGTCCCTACAAAAAAGCGGCCGATCTCCTCAAGGTGGAGGGCTTCGGACCGAAATCCCTGGAGCGGCTCACGCCGTATCTTCTGCTTCCTTAGAAAATGGCCATGTCCGGACGGTTCTATCA
>JBFZFJ010000232.1:0-9764 GCA_041306405.1 Verrucomicrobiales bacterium
GACCCCGCCCAGAAAACCAAGGCCGCCCTCCCCTTCACCAGCGACGAGCGCGAGAATTTCCGCTACACGCCCCGCGACCGCGCCGGACTTCCACTCAAGGAAATGACCGACGCCCAGCGCGAGGCGGCCATGGCGCTCATCGATTCCGCACTCAGCGAAAAGGGCAAGCTCAAGGCCACCCAAATCATGTCCTTGGAAGGCGTCCTCGCCGAAATGGAAAACAACCCCGTCAAACGCGACCCCGCCAAATACTTCGTCGCCGTTTTCGGCACTCCCGGCGATCCGAAAGGCTGGGGCTGGCGCTTCGAGGGCCATCACCTTTCCGTCAACCTCACCTTCGTCGCGGGCAAAGGCATTTCCGTGACGCCCTCGTTCATGGGCTCCAATCCCGGCGAAGTCCGCCAAGGCGCGAAAAAAGGCCTCCGCGTCCTCGCCGCCGAGGAGGACCTCGCCCGCACCCTCGCCACCACGCTTCTCGCCGCAGGAAAAACCGACGTCATCTTCAGCGAGAAAGCCCCCGCCGAAATCCTCAGCTTTGAAAACCGCAAGGCTACCGCGCTCGATCCCGTCGGCGTCCCTTCCGCCGACCTCACCGGCACCCAGCGCAGCGCCCTGCTCACCCTCATTTCCGAATACACCGGCCGCTACCGTCCCGAAATCGCCGCCACCGACATGCAAAAAATCAAAGCCGCCGGCCTCGAAAAAATCCGCTTCGGCTGGGCCGGCGGCACCAAACCCGGCGACGCCTATTACTACCGCATCCAAGGCCCGACCTTCCTGATGGAAGCCGCCAACACCCAGAACAACGCCAACCACGTCCACGCCACCTGGCGCAGCTTCGACGGAGACTTTGGCCGCGACTTGCTCGGCGAGCACTTCAACGGGCAGCACTGAAACCGCATGAAAAAAGACCGTATCGACGCCCTGCTCGTCGCCCGGGGCCTCTGCGACTCCCGCGAGCAAGCCAAGCGCCTCATCCTCGCCGGCGAGGTCCGCAGCGGCGACCGCATCATCGACAAACCCAGCACCAAACTCCCCGAAGACGCCCCGCTCGAAATCAAGGATAAGCCCCGCTTCGTCGGCCGCGGCGGACTGAAAATCGAAGGTGCCCTCGACGCCTTCCAGATCGATCCGACCGGCTGGGTCTGCATCGATGTCGGCGCCTCCACCGGCGGCTTCACCGACTGCCTGCTCCAGCGCGGCGCCATCCGCGTCCACGCCGTCGATGTCGGGACCAACCAGCTCGTTTGGAAACTCCGCAACGACCCGCGCGTCATCGTCAAAGAGCAGTTCAACGCCCGCCACATGGTCCCCGCCGACATCGGTGAAAAATGCCGGCTCGCCGTCATGGACCTCTCCTTCATTTCACTCACCAAGGTCCTTCCCGCCGTTTTTTCCGTGCTCGAAGGCGGCGGCTCGGTCGTCTGCCTCATCAAACCGCAGTTCGAGCTCCGCCGCGAAGACATCGCCAAGGGCGGCATCGTCCGCGATCCCGCGCTCCACGAACGCGCCATCGAAAAAATCCGCCACTTCGTCACCACCGAATTCGCCTGCGAATGGCGCGGCCTCGTCCCCTCCACCATCACCGGCATGGACGGCAACCAGGAATTCCTCGCCTGGATCACCATCCCCGCAGCCGGCATCGCCGCAATCCCGCCGCCCGTGGCCGATATCGGGACCACGTGAACGGAAATGGGAAGCACCGGCATCGTTTTCCAAGGCCCGACGCCTCCAAAACCCGCGAAAGCCGGAACCCCTCTCCATCAGAATCAACCAACTCCACCGAATGGCACTTGCAGGCCATTAACGCCACTGATTAGCCTTAACATGTGATGAACGAACTCGTGATTTCCAGGCTTTCTGCTGAGTCGTATTTGAATCTATCAAAGCCGGCGGATTCATCGGCTCACCTCAGCTAGCAAATTTTCAAGTCATACATGGAGTCCCTCCAATGCTGCCAGCCCCGCCAGTCCGTTCTCGACGGCTCTGAGGATTTCGTCGTCAACCTCTCGGCCCTCCCGGAACTTTCCGCAGCGGAAGCCGCCGAATTCCTCGACGCCAACGTGCTTACTTCCGGCATGGAGGACCTGATCACCCAGTCCTTCGACCGTCTTTCCGGCGGTCCCAGCCGGGGGATTTTCAAACTCTCCGAAGCAATGGGCGGAGATCAACGCCTATTGCGGCACCCGTGCAGGCTCGTTGCAGGAATGGGTCGCGGAAATCTCACAGCGCCGCTTCGGGCGGAACCTGCGGGTGGGCGACGCGTTTTCCGGCATGGGCTCCATTCCCTTCGCCGCCGCCGAACTCGGCTGCGACGTGTATGCCTCCGATCTCAATCCGGTCGCCTGCCTGCTCACCTGGGGCGCGCTCAACATCATCGCCGGCCAGCCGGAATTCCATGCCCGAGTGCTCGCCGCCCAGCAGGAAACCCACCGGAACTTGGGGGGAAACATGCAATCTCGGGCGCGGATCGGAAACGGTCCGCGCCCGCTTCGTTTCAGAGAACGCGCGAAGAGGAAGAGCAGCTTTGACTTGCGCGGCCGACGGCGCGACGGCAAGGATGACGCATGGACCGTTGGTTTTTGATCGCCGCCACCCTGCTCGCTGCCGTGGGCGGGACTTTGGGCGTGATTTCGGTCCATCGCGGCAACCGCAGCCATTGGACAGTGGTGTGGATGATCGGCGCTTTCCTCTGCCAGATCGGATTTCTCTCGGTGCGCGGCGAATTGCGCGCCGCCTGCCCGCTGAACGACCGCGGGGAAATCCTCGCCTTCCTCGCGTGGTCGCTGACAACGTTTTACCTGCTCGTCGGCCCGGCTTACCGGATCTCGTTGCTCGGGGTTTTCACCGCGCCGGTAGTGGTTATTTTTCAAGCGCTGGCGCTGATTCCAGGCACGCTGACGGCAAATCCCATGAAAATCGCGGGCGGAAACCCGTGGCACGAAACCCACTCGGCGATGTCCGTGCTGGCTTACGGCGCGCTCGCCCTCGCAGCCGTGGCCGGCGTGATGTTCCTGGTGCTCGACCGCCAACTGAAGGAACAACATTTGAAAAGCGGACTTTTCCGCAACCTGCCGCCGGTGCGCGAGTTGCTCGGCTCGCTGGAGCGCCTGCTTTGGCTGGGCGGCGGCTTGCTGACCATCGGGGTCGTGGCGGGATTTCTGATGCCGCACACCGCGTCGGCTTGGGGCCACCTGATCGCGGCGGTCGCGGTCTGGGCCGGCTACATCGTCCTGCTCGCGGTCAAGCAAGTGCGGGGATTGACGGGTCGGCGGCTCTCGCTGTCGGCGGTGGTTTTGTTCGTGCTGTCTCTCGCGGTTTTCGCCTTCGTCTGATGGACCTTCTTTGCCTCGGCCTCAATCATCGCACCGCCCCCGTGGATATCCGGGAGCGCTTCGCCGTCGGCAATACGAAACTCGGCGAGGCATCCAACGACCTGATGCGGCTCGCCGAAGCCACCGAAGCCGTGGTCATCTCCACCTGCAACCGAACCGAATTCTACCTCGCCGCCGATGGCGCGCGCGCCGCCTTCGAACGGATCGAAATCCGGCTGGCGCAAAAAATCCAGGTGGACTCGAGCGTGGCCGCCCATTTCTACCGAAAAGAGAAAGCCGACGCCGCCCGCCACCTCTGCCGGGTCGTCAGCGGACTCGATTCCATGATGCTCGGAGAAACGGAAATATTCGGCCAAGTCAAACAGGCTTATGCATCAGCACATGAAGCTGGCGCGACCGGAGCGATTCTAAACAAGGTTTTCCAACGAGCGTTCGGAGTCGGAAAAAAGGTAAGGACTGAAACTTCGATTCAAGAAGGTTCAACGTCCGTTGGAAACGTCGCGGTGGACTTGGCGGAGAAGATCTTCGGCCATTTGAAAGACAGCGAGGTGATGATTCTCGGCGCGGGCGAAATGAGCCGGATCACCGCGCAAAGCCTGGTTTCCCGCGGAGCCAAATCGATCTTCGTGGCGAACCGCTCGTTCGACCGCGCCCAGGAACTGGCCACCGAAATGGGCGGCAGCGCGGTACGTTTCGACGATTGGCAAAAAGTCCTCGAGCGCGTGGACGTTGTCATTTCCTCAACCGGCGCACCCCACGCCATCGTCCTGCGGGCCGACGTGGAAAAAGCCCGCCGCGCGCGCAAGTACCGGCCGCTGTTTTTCATCGATATCGCCGTGCCGCGCGACATCGACCCGACGGTGGGCGAAATCGAGGAAGTTTACCTCTACGATATCGACACGCTGGAGCAATTGGCCGAAGAAGCGCGCGGTCGCAGGCAGCTCCAGATCGAGCAATGCGAGCGGATCATCGATCACGAGCTTGGGAAGCTGAATTTACCTGGAACCTGAAATGAGAGAATCCCCTCCCCCCGGTCATCTTCTGCGATGCCCGCCATTCGCTCACTTCCTACCCCGCCTCAGAGTGATTCCGAGCTTCAGGCATTTCTGCCTTACCGCTTCCCTCGAAACCCCGATTTCGGACGCGATCGCCTGAAGTGGCTCTTTTCCCAATCTCTCCAAAATCTCGGGAGTCCATTTGGCGGGACTCCTCTTTTCTCCGAACTTTGGAGCGATTCCCAGTTGGATGCGTTTTTTTCGCAAAACTCCAACCCCCAATCCCAGTTCATGTGCCAATACAGAGTCGGTCTTTTTGCCCAGAAGACCGAGTTCCCGCATGGTCCATGCGTGGGGTGTTTTCAGCCCTGATGATTTCGCAAAGGCTTCGATCCCCAACTGGCTCCTCTTCGTCGTCACGCACATCGGCTTGATCCCGAGCTGTTCCGCGAGCTCCCTGTCGGTGGCTTTTCCCAGCCGCGCGATCTCCTCTTCCGTCCACGGATGCCAGTATTCGGCTCCCACCGCATAACTACCGATGCCCAACTCCTTGCGCTTCTTCATCACCGATTTGCGACATACTCCCATGATCTCGCAAACCCGTTGATCCGGCAGCTTGCCTAGAAGAGCGAGATACTGCCGGTTCCAGTCCACCGCGTTCGGCCTTGGATTCCTGTTTTCCGCCCTTGGGCGAAACGCCTCGATACCGAGAACGTAGCGTTTCGACGCAATACAGCCCACATCCAATTTCAAACGCCTCGCAACCTCCTTGTCCGTGTGTTTGCCCAGCAATGCCAGCTCATCTTCCGTCCATGTCCGCCATAGTTTTGCCTTGTGGGCAAACGACGCGATCCCCAGCGATCTGCGCTTGTTCGCCACCGTTGTTTTCGCCAACCCCAGCATCACCGCCACTTCCTGATCGGACTTCCTGCTTAACAACCGGATGGCTTTCTGGTTCCATTCCTTCGGTCCGAATTCTCTGAACGGCGCAATGCCGAGCGACTTGCGCTTTGTGAATACGTGGGTCCGCTTGATTCCCAAGCGCTTTGCCAAAGCCTCATCCGACATGGTTCCCAACAATGAAATCTTCTCACTGTCCCAGTAACTTTTCCCTAAATATTTGTATGGCTGGCCCATCGTCGCATTGGTGGAATTCACGTTGTCTTCAGTCCTTTGGTCTCACCGAGGAACCGGAGAATCAATGACGATCTTTCCATTGTCTCAAGCGGGCATCGCCACAGGGATTTTGCGCCCTTGTATTCGTATTCATAGCCACTTCCCTTGAGCCCCTTTGCGGTCAGATTTCCACCCGCCCACTTACGGCCATCTTTGTCCGTGCCTGGAGGTGGTGGGACGGGCTTATTGAGGGAGGCGTTTTTACCGGCGAATTTGAGCCAGAGATAGACTTCGAGGGCTTCCCTCTGGGGCTGACGGAGTTTTCCGGCTGTGGCAATGTGCTGAACGACCTGTCCTGGAAGCGATTGCGCGTTTGCCCGCTCTTGGGAAATCCAAGTGGAAGCGGCTTGTTGAATCAGATCGTAGAGGTTCATCCAGAACTGGTGGTCTTTTCGGACGTTGCTCGCGCATTCCATCCGCATCGAGGCAAGGTGAAAATCCTGATTTACCGGATCAACTAGAAATCCGCACTAACTGAATACGGAAATGCGGAAAATCGTCAACTTGGGGACAAACCTTGGACTTGCATGCCGGGGCAAGCGTGGCCATGAAAAGAGTTCCGCCACATCAAATTTCCAGCCCTTTCCCGAAACTGAAATGTCCGTCAAATCCCCTACTCCCATCATCGTCGGCACGCGCGGCAGCGAGCTGGCCCTGGTGCAGGCCACCGCCACCGAAGCCGCGCTGGCAGCGGCATTTCCCGATCGGGAGTTCATCCGCAAAGTGATCAAAACCACCGGCGACCGCCGCACCGACGTCTCGCTCGCCGACGTGGCGAAGGCCGAGGGAACCTTCGACAAGGGCGTTTTCATCAAGGAAATCGAGGAAGCGCTGACCGCCGGGGAAATCGACATCGCAGTGCACAGCCTCAAAGACTTACCGACGGTGTTGGGGGATCAATACGTGCTCGCCGCCGTGCTGGAACGCGCCCCGGTCCGCGACGTGCTGGTGATGCGGCAGCCCGGCGGTTTGGCGGCGCTTCCGGTGGAGGCGATCGTCGGCACCAGCAGCGTCCGTCGCGCCAAACAAATCGAATGGATGCGGCCCGACGTCCAAGTCGCCGACCTGCGCGGCAACGTGCCGACGCGTTTGCGGAAGCTCGCGGAGGACGAAAAATACGACGCCATCTTGCTCGCGGAAGCCGGTTTGGTGCGGCTCGGATTCATTCCGGAAGTCGCGGCTGGCGAGGTGGAAGAAGTTTCCGGAATTCCGGGCCTGTTTGTCACGCGGCTCGATGAAAGCGAATTTTTCCCCGCCGCCGGACAAGGGGCGATCGGCCTGGAAGTCCGCTCCGGCGACGCGCCGAGCCGGGTTTTCGCGGAAACCATCGGCCACCGCGAGACATGGCTGCGGATCAGCGCCGAGCGCGAGTTCCTGCGCCTGCTCGACGGCGGCTGCCACACGCCGGTCGGAGTTTATTCCTCCATTTCCGGCGAAGAGATTCTTCTTAAAGCCCGCGTTTTCCCCGAAGCAGGCGGCACGCCGACATCCGGCGAAGCCCGCGGCACCGATCCTTTCACCCTCGCACTCGAACTTTTCAACTCCCTCTCATGAGCAAATCAGGCACTTGTTACCTAGTCGGCGCCGGCCCCGGCGATCTCGGACTCGTCACTCTCCGCGCCAAAGAGTGCATCGAGTTTGCCGATGTCCTCGTTTACGACGCCCTCAGCAGCCCCGAGCTACTCAACTGGACCAAAGCGGGTTGTGAGAAAATTTACGTCGGAAAGAGAGCCAAGGACCACTCGGTGCCGCAGGACCAGATCAACGACCTGATCGTCGAAAAAACCAAGGCTGGAAAAAACGTGGTCCGTCTCAAAGGCGGCGACCCGATGATCTTCGGCCGCGGCGGTGAGGAAGCCGCCGAACTCGCCGCCGCAGGCGTGAATTTCGAAATCGTCCCTGGCATCAGTTCGTCCATCGCCGGCCCGGCCTACGCGGGAATCCCGGTCACCCACCGCGACCACAACACGCAGCTCACGATTTTCACCGGCCACGAAGACCCGACCAAAGGCTTCAGCTCGGTCGATTACGCGCAGCTTGCCAAAGCGCCCGGCACCAAGGTTTTCCTGATGGGTGTGGCCCGGCTGCGCGAAATCACCGGCGCGTTCATCGAACACGGCGCAGCTCCCGAAACGCCAATCGCCCTCACCCGCTGGGCGACGACCGGTTCGCAGAAGACCATCGTCGGCACGCTCGCCAGCATCGCCGACATCGCCGAGCAGGAGAATTTCAGCTCCCCCGCCGTCGCCGTGATCGGCAACGTGGTCAAGGAGCGCCAGAAAATCAACTGGTTCGAAAAACGTCCGCTGTTCGGCAAGCGCATCGTCGTCACCCGCACCCGCGAGCAGGCTGGCGAACTCAGCAAAGCGCTGCGCGACCTCGGTGCCGACGTCATTGAGCTGCCAACCATCCGCATCGAAGGCCCGCCGGATCGTCAGGAATTCGCCGAACTCGTCACCCACGCCCATGAATACGACTGGCTCGTCTTCACCAGCCCGAACGGCGTCGAGCGCTTTTTCGACGCGTTTTTCGCCTCCTACCCCGACGCCCGCAGCCTCGGAAACCCACGGATCGCCGCGATCGGTGAAGGCACCGCCAAGAAAATCCGCGAATACCGTTTCGCCGTCGATCTCATCCCCAAGCGCTTCGTCGCGGAAGGCTTGATCGACGCTTTCAAAAAGGAAGACATCGAAAACCTCACGATGCTCTGGGTCAAAGCCGCCGAAACCCGCGACGTCGTCGGCGAGGGACTCACCGCCCTCGGAGCCATCGTGGACAATTGCGTCGCCTACCAGACGGTCGCCGAAACCGAAGATCCGACCGGTGCCCGCGCCCGCCTGATTGAAGAAGGCGCTGATTTGATCACCTTCACCTCAAGCTCCACCGTGGAGCACTTCTTCGCGCTCGGCCTCGACTGGCCGGAAGGCTGCGCTGCCGCCAGCATCGGCCCGGTCACCAGCGACACGCTGCGCAAGCAAGGCATGAAGCCGACCTTCGAAGCTCCAAAACACGACATCCCCGGTCTGACCGATGCGATCGTGAAATATTTCAAAGGCAAAATCTGAGTCGCGGCGGTGAAAGATGTGGCCAGGTGTGGAAGTATCATACCACCTCATGAACCGGACCCATCACCTGATTCTCGCGGCATTTCTGGCAGCTTCACCCCTTCACGCCGGCGTTGGCGTCGGCGAAAAACCGATCCCGGGCGCCGAGCTGATCTTCGACGGCAGCCGCGAGATGCTCGACGCGAAATGGACGTATTGGCAAGGCCCGGGCTTCGCCTCCGCGCTGCCGATCAAATGGAAAATCGTGGCGGACCCGGTCGATCCCGGAACGGTGCTGATGACCGATGATCCGGCGGCAGCCAAAGGCAGATACGGCAGCGCCGACGTTGTTACCCAAAAGAACTACGGCGACTGCCGACTGCACGTCGAGTTCCTCATCGTCAACAAAGGCGGGAACAGCGGCGTCTATCTGCAAAACCGCTTTGAAATCCAGATACTCGACGGCGACATCACCAAACACGGCATGGCTGCGGTGATCAACGAAACCGAATCGCCCTATCACCTCTACAAAGGCCTCGGCAAGTGGAACAGCTATGACATCGTCTTCCGGGCCGCCCGATTTCAGGACGGCAAGCTCATCGAAAAGCCAATGGTCACTCTCTATTTCAACGGCGTGAAAGCGCACACCAACCAAAAAATCAACCAAGTCTGGGGCGGCGCGAAATCCGGGATCGACGGTGGCAACGACAAAGGCAAAGGCATTACCGACACGCCCGGCGGCTTGAAGCTGCAATGCGAAGGCCACGACGTCCGCTTTCGGAACATCTGGATCAAGGAACTCGATCTCAAGACTCCGGACACCGATTTCACCGAATGATCGGTGATTTTTCGGCGCATTCCCGCCGCAAGCGGATTTCCCGCTTGCGGGTTGCAGGCAGGTTTGTTTTCTTCCCTTTCGTTCTGTGAGACGCCGCTGTAGCTCAGGGGTAGAGCAATTCATTCGTAATGAATAGGTCGTCGGTTCAATTCCGACCAGCGGCTCCATGACTCCCAACCGGTTCACCAGGAAACCTAACCTGAATTGATTTGGTCTGCGCATTTTTTTTGCGTGTAAGTTCATTCATATTCTCTTATACCATTTAGCTTAATAAAATAGGCATATGGTTTTCTTCGAACCGTTTAGTTCGGAGCGCAGGTAGCTGTTCAAAAACAAAGACAGGACTCGGCTGGTATCCTCCCAGTATTTACGCAGG
>JBFZFJ010000233.1:0-11233 GCA_041306405.1 Verrucomicrobiales bacterium
TGATCGGCCCGCTCGACGACGGCGGCTGGATGTTCAATGCGCTGGGTTCGAAGGGCTCGCTCTACGCGCCGGGCATGGCGGGGCGGCTCGCGCGCTGGCTGGTGGATGGCGTCGAAGCCGAGCCGGAAGTGGACTTCCGGGTGTTCCGCGAACAAACTCGCCGCGATGAATCCCGCTGATCCGCTGTTTCCCCCGCGCCCGACGGCTTTGGCGCAGGAAATCCTGCGGCCGCTGATCCGGCCGGGCGATCTTGTCATCGACGCGACGGCGGGCAACGGCCATGACACGGCTTTTCTAGCGGAATGCGTCGGTCCTGATGGAGGGGTGCTCGCCTTCGACGTGCAGGAAGCCGCGCTTGTCGCCGCGAGGGCGCGGGTGGGGGACGTCGCGTGGGTGGAGTTTTTGCATGAGTCCCACGGGAACATGAACGCGCATGCCGCGGACGGATCGGTGGCGGCGGTGATGTTCAATCTCGGCTATCTGCCGGGGGAAGACCACGAACTGACGACGGAGGCCGCGGAGACATTGTCCGCATTGGAAATCGCGGCGCGCCTGCTGGAATCCGGCGGGGCGCTTTCCGTCATCTGTTATCCGGGGCATCCGGCGGGTGCCGCGGAGGCGGCTGCGGTGGAGGCGTGGATGACCGCGCTGGCTGCCGGCGGCTGGAGAGTGGCGAAATACGGAGCCGTCGGGACGCGCCGGCCCGCGCCGTTTTTGCTGGTGGCGGGGAAGCTGTGAATCCGGAATGTGTTCCGACTGTCTCAGTCGGAAGCGGAGCCCCGGAAAATCCGGCTGAGACAGCCGGGACACGTTATTCCGCGGCGGGCTTGGCCTCGGCGAGAAGGGCTTCCGCGGTGAGCTCCACGAACGAGCCGGGCGCACCGGCGTAGTGGATTTTCCGCTCGCCATCGAGGACGTAAGCGAGCGGCCAGGAGCCGACGCGGTATTCCTTGGCGAGCTTGTTTTCGGGGTCGGAGAAGTTGGCCCAGGTGACGGTGTTGTCGGCCTGCAGGCTGCGGAGTTTGGCGGCGGGGTCGTTGTTCACGCCGATCACGACGAGGGGCCGGCCCTTGAATTTCGCTTCCGTGGCGGCGGTGATTTCAATGACGCGCCGTGCATCGGCAAGGTTGCTGTTCCAGAAGAGCAGGATGACGACCTTGCCCTTGTTCGCTGAGAGGGAAAGCGGGCGCATGGCGGAATCCTCGCCGACGAGGTCGGGGGCGACGCGGCCTTTGGAGAGGAAGCGGATGATGTAGAGCTCGTCCTCGGCGAGCTTGGCGACGTTGACGCCGCCGAGTTCGACATCGGAACTCTGGATGATGGCCTTGCGCAGGAAGGTGAGGCGCTTGCGCATGATCTCGCCGTCGTCGCCGAGGGTTTTGAGCTGCAAGGCGGCTCCGAGAGCGGCGACGCCCTGGGTCTTCGAATCCTGGCTGCCAGACTGGATTTTTTCAAGCAGGGCGAGCGAGCGGGGGGCGGGGCTGGAGGCCAGCGCGACGCAGACGGGGATGAGTTTGAGGCTGTTGAGGTGGCGGGTTTCGACGGCTTTGCGGATGGCTTCGTTTTCCTTGGTGAAGATGGCGGTCGGGACGCCGGCTTCGTTGTTAGCGAACAGGCCGGGGGTGATTTGGAGGAACCAGGCGGCGGGCTCGAGCGTCCATTCCTGGTCGAGTGACTGGCCGATGCCGGCCCACATTTGTTTGGCGAAGGCGACGGCGTCGGGACGGCTGTTCCACGCCTTGGTCTGCTCGGCCGGAGTCGCGGCAATCCGTGTTTCCAAGGCCCACTTCTCCATCGCGAGCTGGTAGGTTTTCTGGATCCGCTGGGCGTCGGCCGGGGTGGCGGTGGCGTGGGGCAATGCCAGCAGGAATGACAGGATGATGAGGCGGCTAAGGAGGTGCATGATGGGAAACTATACTCCGGCGGTGGTTGCAGGGAATCAGAAAAGACGGGGTCAGGCGATGGCCGCCGCGGCAGCCTCGCGCGCCCAGAGGTCCGCCGCAACGACGGACTCGAGGCTGGCGGAAGGTTGGACCGGGTGGGCGTCCATGACGGCGGCGACACATTCCCAGATGCCGGGGAAGGGAATCTTTCCGGCGCGGAAGGCCTCGACGGCGACTTCGTTGGCGGCGTTGTAAACGGCGGGCAGGGTGCCGCCGGCGAGACCGGCGCGGCGGGCGAGATCGAGCGCCGGGAAATCCGCGCCGCGCGGGGCTTCGAATTCCAATTTCGCGAGCGCGGGGAAATCGAGCGGGCGGAGGCCGCCTTTGACGCGCCGCGGCCAGGTGAGCGCGTATTGGATGGGAAAGCACATGTCGGTCCGGCTGAGCTGGGCGAGCACCGAGCCGTCGGTGAACTCGACCATCGAGTGGATGATGCTCTGCGGGTGGACGACCACGTCGATGCGCTCCATGCCGATGCCGAACAACCAGCGGGCCTCGATCATTTCGAGGCCTTTGTTGAAAAGGGTGGCGGAGTCGATGGTGATTTTCGGCCCCATTTCCCAGGTCGGGTGCTTGAGGGCCTGGGCGAGGGTGACGTGGCGGATTTGATCGGACGGCAGGGTCCGGAACGGGCCGCCGGATGCGGTTAGGATGAGCCGGGTGACTTCGGCCTCGCCGCCGCGGTGGCCGTCGAGGCACTGGAAAATGGCGTTGTGCTCGCTATCGACGGGGAGGAGTTTGACGCCCCGCTTGCCGGCGGCGGCGGTGATGATCTCGCCGGCCATGACGAGGATTTCCTTGGAGGCGATGGCGAGGTCCTTGCCCGCCTCGATGGCGGCGAGCGCGGGATGGAGTCCGGCGGTGCCGACGATGGCGATGAGCACGATGTCGGCCTCCGCGAGGGTGGCGAGTTCTCGCAGTCCTTCCGCGCCGAGGTGGATTTTCACATCGGCCGGGAGCAGGGCGCGGAGGGATGCTTCCTTGGCGGCGTCGTAAATGGCGACGTGGCGGACACCGGTTTCGCGGGCTTGGGCGGCGAGTTTCCCGATGTTGCCGGATGCGGCGAGGGCGATGATTTCGATCTCACCGGGCACCTCGCGGGCGACCTTGAGGGTGGAGCAGCCGATGGAGCCGGTAGATCCTAGCAGGACGACGCGGCGTTTGCGGGGCCGGGCGTTCATGCGGCGGGGAGAAGGACCCATTTCAGGTAGAAATAGAGCGCGGGCGCGGTGAAGCAGATGCTGTCGATGAGGTCGAGCGAGCCGCCGATGCCGGGAAGCATCCTGCCGGAGTCCTTGGCGTGGATGGCGCGCTTGACCACGCTTTCCGCCAGATCGCCGATGACGGCGAGGATGGAGAGGATGAATCCGAGGGCGACGACGTGGCCCCAGTGTTGGAGGATCCCGAGCTGCTTCGGAAACAGCAGGTAGAGGCCGCAGGCGGCGATCTGTGAGAAGAGCAGCGCCCCGCCGAAGCCCTCCCAGGTTTTTGCGGGGCTGACGTGGGGGATCATCTTGTGGCGACCGACCATCGAGCCGGTGATGTAGGCTCCCATGTCGGTGAACTTGGTGACGGCGAGCAGCCAGAGCAGCAGGAACGCGCCGGAGTTGCTGACGAGGCCGGGGACGGCGTCGGTTTCGGGGACGAGAAAGGTGATCCGGGCGGCGAAGTTGAAAAGGAAGGCGATGTAAACGAAGCCTAGCAGGTTGGCGGCCACGGCGAACAGCGCCTCGATGCCGCGGATCGGGTAGCGGAGTTGGAGGGTGAAGGCGCCGGCGATGGCGATGAAGACGGCGAGGTCGTCGATGTCCTGTGGGATCGATTCGCCGCCCTGCCAGAAAAACCAGGAGAGCCCGCCGCAGTAAACGGCGGCGAGCAGGATGCCGAAGCGGGGGAAGCACATCACGGCGGCGGCGCGGAGCATTTTGAAATACTCGACGGTGGCGATCATGGCGAGGGCGCTGATGAGGCCGAGCACGGCCCAGGATCTGCCGCTGACGAAGATGGCCGTGACGAGTCCCCACAGAAACAGGGTGCTGGCGCTGCGGCGGGCGAAGACGAGCGCTTTCGACTGGGTGGGAGGCTGCGGGTTGTCTGCCATTTTCAGGGGAATCCAAGACGGCTCCGGCGGGCGTGGCAACTCATTCATCAAATGTCGCGCAACCTTTTTTCGGAGCCGTGGTTTGATGGTCGATCGAGACAACCAACGAGTCTCCACAATTCAACCGAAAACCAACAATGAAAGCGACCACACTGATCACCATGGGTGCCCTCATCGGGACCTGCACGTTTGCGACAGCCGAAGACAAGCCAAAGCGCCCGGATGGACCGAAGCGCGAAATCCCCGCCGAAATGCTCGAAAAATTCGACACGGACAAGGACGGCAAGCTGTCTCCTGACGAGAGGAAGGCGATACACGAGGAGATGAAGGCGAAAATGGAAGAGCGCAAAGCGAAGATGCTCGAGAAGTATGACACGGATAAAAGCGGCGACCTTTCCGATACGGAAAAAGAGGCGATGAAAGCCGACATGCAAGCCCGTCACAAGGCGTTGCTTGAAAAATACGACGCCGACAAGGACGGCAAGTTGAGCCGCGAAGAGGTCAAGGCCGCTCGCGACGCCGGCGAAGAGCTTCCTCCAATGGGCCCTGGACCGGGTGGACCAGGTGGCAAGCGCGGCCCCGGTGGTCCGGGCGGCCCAGGCGGCAAGCGCGGCCCCGGCGGTCCAGGCGGTCCGCCGCCGGCTCCGGAAGTCGAGTGATCCGCGACGGATCGGTATGATTCAACGCCGCAGGCTGGTTTCACCGGCCTGCGGTTTTTCGTTTTCAAAGGTCCTGCTCGATGGCTTTGAGCGTCAGGAAAAGCTCCTGCCAGCGCTTGAGGCGCGGCTCGATGGCTTGCTTCTCATTCACGAGGTGCGTCCTAACGGCGTTGAGGGAGGACGCGTAGTCCCGGAAGACGATGCGGAGGGCTTCCTCGTAGTCCGAGCGCAGCGTGCTGGCAAACCCGCCGCAGGTGTCTAGCAGCCGATTCTGGAACTCGGCGATGATGGACCTGCAGGTCACCCACGCGGTGAGGACGCCGCCGCAGAGGAACAGCGCGGCGAGGCTGCAGAAAACCAGCGGCAGCCACCGGATGCCGAGCGCGCCGCAGGTGGCGCCGGCGGCGGTGAGCAGCAGCGTCATGAAGGCGAAGGACTTGAGCGCGAGGTTGCGGCGGCGGAGGTCCTTGTCGAGCTGGTTGCGGACTTTAAGGTTGCCGATGCCCTGGCGTGCGGCGCGGCCAAGGCGCTGGACGAAGCGCGTTTTCGCGGCGTCGAGAGTGGCGTCGAGGGAATCGGCGTTGCCGAGATCCACGCCCATCGCCTCCTTCACCCGCTCGCCGAGTTCGTTCCAATGGCTGCGGCAGAATTCGACGACCTCGGCACCGTCCTTTTCCGCGACCGCTTCGACGGTGGCTTGCAGGCGCTCGACGAAAATCGCTTCGATCGCGGGGCCGGTGCGGTCACCGACGAAGAGCCGGAAAAACGAGGGGATCGCGCCGAGCCGCCGCCGGAGACGCTTGGAAATCCACACGGCTTCGGTTTCGAAAACCTCGGCGACTCCTGCCAGATGGCGCGGCAGGCGGATGACGAAGCGCTCGCGGATGTCGTCGATTTCGCGCTCGACGGTGTCGAGGAAACGGCCGTGGCAGTTGAGCGCGTGGTTCTGGTTTTCGACGTGGTCTTCCACCGCGCGGAGGGCGGCGGCGGCTTGGCCGCGCCAGGTTTCGATGGCGTTTTGGCGGCGGGGGGATTCGCAGACGTTTTCCGTAATAAAGCTTTCCAGCGCGGGATAGCCGCTGGCTTTGAGGAGTCCGGCGGCGACGGGCGTGGCGCGCTTGGCCTCGCACGCGAGCTTGCCGGAGACGGCGAAAATCGGCGGCACGCGGCCGATGCGCTTCATCGACAGGTCCGCCATGTGGCCGAGGATCACGCTGATATCGGCGGGTTCCCGCAGGTCGGTCTGTTGGATGATGAAAACCACCTGTTTGAGAGTCTCCGGAGCGAGCTCTGAAATGAAATCCCAAGTGGCCGCCCCCCACGGGTTGGTGACCGGAAACACGCAGAAGATCAGATCCGCGGCGGGCAGGAAGCGGGCGGTGACTTGCCGGTGGTCGCGGACGGACGAGTTGGTGCCGGGGGTGTCTATCAGGGTGAAGTCGCGGAGGAATTCGAGCGGCCGGTGGCGCTCCTCGTGGAGCGGTGAGATGCCGATGTCGCGTGGCGGATTTCCATGCTGATAGCAGATGACGCGGTCGGTCTCCGGCAGGACGTTGACCGGGCAGAGGTCGTGGCCGAAGAGGCCGTTGAGGAGGGTGGACTTGCCGGCGTTGACCTCGCCGGAGACGACGAAGAGGAAGGGCGGGCCGAGGCCGTTTTCGATTTCCTCAAGCGGCAGGCAGCCCCCGAGGTCGGTGGCGGTTTCGAGCGCGAGCCCGGCGATGCCGCGCATCACCTGTGAAAGCCGTTCGCGCGTGGCGAAGTAGCGCTCGCCGAACATCGTGTGGCTCAGTAGGTGGAAGGAGTCACGGACGCTTGGGCGGTCGCGACGTCGGTCTTCATCGCCAGCAATTGTGAAACGTTGACGAATTTGAAACCGCGGCGGAGCAGGCCGTCGAGGGTGGCGGGCATGGCATCGACGGTTTGGGAATGGAGATCGTGGGCGAGGACGATGCCGCCGGCCGTGGTGCCGCTGAGAATCCGGGAGGTGACGACGCCGGGTCCGGGGCGCTTCCAGTCGAGCGGATCGACGGACCAGAGGATGGTGGGATAACCGAACTCGGCGTGGACCAGTTCCCGTTGGCGCTGGAGCAGGCCGCCGTAGGGAGGACGCATGGTGCGCGGCCGGACCCCGGCGGCGCGGCCGATGGCGTCCTGGCAGCGGCTGAGCTCGGAGCGGACTTCGGAGTCGCTGAGTTTGCTCAACAGGCGGTGGGAGTGGGTGTGGTTGCCGATTTCATGGCCCTCGGCGACGGTGCGGCGGACGATTTGCGGATAGAGATCCACGCTGCGGCCGATGACGTAGAAGGTGGCCTTGATGTTGCGCGCGCGGAGCATGTCTAGCAGGCGCGGGGTGTTCTGCGGGTGCGGGCCGTCGTCGAAAGTGATGGCGACGTAGTTGCCCGAAACCATGACGCGGGTGAACGTGATGCCCGCGCCCTTGGAGAAATCCGAGCCCAGCGCCATGTCCGGATTGCGCGGGACCGGGCCGTGCAGGGATGGCGTGCGGTAGCCGGAATTGGCGGTCGTTTTGACCGGGCCGGCGCCTTGGGGTTTCAAGGGAGCGGCGGCGGAACAACTGGTGAGCGAGGCGGCCAGCAGCATGAATTCCCGGCGGGAGAGTTTGGCGGATTCCGCCTGACCGGCGGAATCCGCTTCAAGCGAGGCGTTGAGAACCTTGTAACCAAGGGAGTGGAGAGGATTTTCCATGGGGAACGAATGCAGAAAGAAGGTTCGGAGAAGTTACGGATTCCGGAAATGATGTCACGCCTCGTTTTTCCGGAAGGTGCTGCCTTGATTGAGGGCGTGGAGGATTCCGCCGCCGGGAGATTGGAAATGATAAGACCGCCGCAGGGTTTCGCCTAGGAAGTTTTTGGCGGTTTCTACGGCGCGGGGAAGCGGTTCGCCGTGGGCGAGGGCGGCGGTGATGGCGGCGGAAAGCGTGCAGCCCGTCCCGTGCGAGCCGGCGACGGGAATCCGCGCGGCGGCGAAGCGGCGGACTTCGCCTTGATCGACGAGCAGGTCCACGCACTCCGGGCCGTCGAGGTGGCCGCCTTTGAGCAGGACGGCGCCGCCGAAAATCTCCGCCAGCCGGCGGGCGGCCGGTTCCAGCGCGGATTCACCGGCGATCCGCTCGCCGAGCAAGGCCTCGGCTTCGGGCAGGTTCGGTGTGATGAGGCGGGCCAGCGGCAGCAGCAGTTCCTGATAGGCCGCGATTGCGTCCGCTTCCAGCAAGGGCGCTCCGGTGGAGGCGATCATGACGGGATCGACGACAAGCTGCACGAGCGGGTGCCGTTGCAAAACTTCCGCGACGGCGGTCACGTGGGCCGCGGAGAAGAGCATGCCGGTCTTGATGGCGGCCACCGGGAAGCTTTCTAGCAGCAAGGAGATCTGGTCGCGCACAATGCCCACCGGCACCGGGTGCACGGCGCGCACGATGTTCGCCGTTTCCGAGACCACGCAGGTGACGGCGGTGAGTCCGTGGACGCCGAAGTGCTGGAAGGTTTTCAAATCCGCCTGGATTCCGGCCCCGGCGGAGCAATCCGAGCCGGCGATGGTCAATGCGACGGGAGGCGTGTGGGACATGCCCGGTGATAGCGGGTGGGGGATTCCCCGCAATCTTCTTTCAGCAGCGGATTCCGGCCGGGGGCATCCGGCTGAGACAGCTGGAACACATTTATCCCGGAAGCAGATCCTTCACCGCCTCGCGCTCTTCCTTGAGCTCGTTGATGGTGAAATCGATTTTTTCCTGACTGAAGGCATCGACGGGCACGCCTTGGACGACTTCCCATTTGCCGTTCTCGATGGTGCGGATCGGCATGGAGGCCATCAGGCCTTTTTCGATGCCGTAGGAACCGTCCGAGCAGACCGCGACGGAATGCCAGTCACCGGAAGGAGTCGGGTTGACGAGGCTCTTCACGGTGTCGAGAGCGGCGTTCGCGGCGGAGGCGGCGGAGGAAAGTCCGCGCGCCTTGATGACGGCGGCACCGCGCTGTTGGACGGTGGCGATGAACTCGCCCTTGAGCCACTCGTGGTCGGTGATGACTTCGGTGGCCGGGCGACCGTCGATCTTCGCGTTGGTGAAATCCGGATACTGGGTGGCGGAGTGGTTGCCCCAGATGCAGAGGTTGGTGACCTTGGACTGATGGACGCCGGCCTTCTTGGCGAGCTGGCTTTTCGCGCGGTTTTCATCCAGCCGGGTCATCGCGAAGAAGCGGTCGGCGGGGATGCCGGCGGCGTTGTTCATGGCGATGAGGGCGTTGGTGTTGCAGGGATTTCCAACCACTAACACGCGGACGTCCTTGGCGGCGTTGCGGGCGATGGCCTGGCCTTGGCCGGTGAAAATCTTGCCGTTGATGCCGAGCAGGTCGGCGCGTTCCATTCCGGCCTTGCGCGGCACCGAGCCGACGAGCAGGCACCAGTTCGCATCCTTGAATCCCTCGTCGAGATCGGCGGTGCCGACGACTTCGTTGAGCAGCGGGAAAGCGCAGTCGTCGAGTTCCATGATGACCCCTTGCAGCGCGGGCAAGCCGGGCTCGATTTCGATCAGACGGAGATTGACCGGTTGGTCCGGGCCGAAGACGAAACCGGAGGCGATGCGGAACAACAGGGCGTAGCCGATCTGGCCAGCGGCACCGGTGATGGAGACGGTAATTGGTGTTTTCATAGGTAAAATTGCAAGAACGGCGGCAGGCTACGGGGCTGGCCGGATCAGGTCAACTGACAAGCAACGCGATCCATGGATGCGCGTGAAATTCGACAAAAAACGACCAGCCGTCTTGAAATCAAGCTTCCCCGGCCGCGTGCCCGGCCTTTTACTCCGCGCATGATCGACATGTTGGTGCGCCTTTACGACTTGCCGGAATCGGCGTCACTCTATGCGGAAACCGCCAGCAAAGGCGTGACGCTGCGCCGTGCGCGGGCCTTCGAGAAACACACGGTCGCGGCTTTCGCGAAAGCGCATTTCTCGGAAAAATGGGTCAGCGAGGTGGAAGTCGCGATGACCCGCCAGCCGATCGCCTGCTTCATCGCCACCCGCGACAAAGAGATCCTCGGCTTCGCCTGTTACGACACGACGCAGCGCGGATTTTTCGGCCCGACCGGAGTTTCGGAAAACGCCCGCGGGCTCGGCTTGGGCAAGGCGCTGCTCTTCAAAGCGCTCGAAGGCTTGCGCGACATCGGCTACGCCTACGCGATCATCGGCGGCGTGGGACCCAAGGAATTTTACGCGAAAAACTGCGGCGCGATCGAGATTCCCGGCAGTGATCCGGGGACTTACACGGACTTGCTGCCGTAGCGGCGATCACCGGTCGCCGCGAGTCTTGCAATCCGTTAGTGGCGACCGGTGATCGCCGCTACACCGCGTGAATGCCGATCCCGTGCTTGTCACAAAGCTCGGCGACCCGCGCCTTCTCCAACAGCAAGGTCTTCCCCGCCTCGATGGCGATGCCCCCCACCCCGGCAGCGGCGCAGGTCTCGATAGTCTGCGGGCCGATGACCGGCACATCGAAACGGAAATCCTGGTTCGGCTTGGAAACCTTCACTAGCAGCACGTCCTTGCCGCGGCCGAGTTCGCCACCGCGCTTGATGCAGGCGTTCGTGCCCTCAAATGCCTCCGCCGCCAGCACCGTGCCGTGGCGGACCACGACGCTCTGCCCGATGTCGAGCGCGCTCGTTTGCTTGGCGATCCGGAACCCGAAATCCGCATCCGCGAGTTGGCGCTTTTTGAATGCCGGGCCGCAAACATGCCCCGGTCCCGGGAGATGATCCTCAAGAAAAGTCGTGGCCGGCAGCAGCGTGATTCCGTCCTTCGCCAGCTCCTCGCCGATTGCGCCGAACAGCGTCTCCGCGTTCCGTTCCTTGACCCGCGCCAGCATCATCAGGATGCGGAGGTCCGGCCGGAGATCGAAGAGATTCTTCGGGGAAATCTGCCCCATCATCACCGCCTCGTTCGCGCCCTCGCGGCGGAAAAACTTGATCAACTTGCTCAGCTGGCCCACGCGCACCCACTCGGTGGCGTCCGCGAGTTGCTCCAGCTCCGGCTTCGTTTCGCCGCGGAAGGCGACCACCACCAACCGGATGCCCGGGGATTTCCGGCGCGCCTCGGCGATGAAAGTCTCCGGATAAACGCCGCTGCCTGCGATGATTCCGATGGTGCGGGAGGTCGTATCGGGAGAGGCCATTGCTGCGTGTGTCGGGGAAATACCGGCTGTCGCAGTCGCGTGAAAAGTAGCGGCTGTGGGACTCGAACCCACACTCGTTAGAACTCGATTTTGAGTCGAGCGCGTCTACCAATTCCGCCAAGCCGCCTTGGTGCGCGGCAGATTGGCGGGACATTCCGCCGAGGGCAAGAGGTTTTTAAATCACCACGCCTTCTCCCCTCTCGCGTCAAACGGCAGCCAAAGCAGTGCGACGGTTTCCACCTTCACGTCGGTCTTCGTCGGCTTGACGGACTCGGTTTCCAGCGGCAGCGACGCCGGGTCGAAGGACTCGGTCAATTTCGCGATGCCCGCTTCGAGTTCGTCCTGGAT
>JBFZFJ010000234.1:0-11972 GCA_041306405.1 Verrucomicrobiales bacterium
CGGTGAGGATCCCGCGGACGCAGGCCTTGTGGCGCTCGTCGATGGTCTCGGCCCAGCCGTCGTATTTCACGTCGAGCTTCTCCCAGAGGGCGGAGAATTTACGGGTTGTGCGTTTGACGAATTCCTCGGGGGAAATCCCTTCCTTTTCCGCAGTCTGTTGCACTTTCTGGCCATGCTGGTCCACGCCGGTGAGGAAATACACCTCATCGCCGCGGAGCCGGCGGTAACGGGCGATCACGTCGGCGAGGACCTTTTCATAGGCGTGGCCGATGTGGGGCGAGCCGTTGGTGTAGTCGATGGCGGTGGTGAGGTAGAACATGGGAGAGGAATGTGTGAAAGCGGGAGGCGGAGAAAAGCAGAGCGGACCGGAGTGTGCAAGGCGGAGTGCAAGGCGTCGTCGGATACACCATCGAACCATGAAGCAGCTCTTCTTGAACCGCCCTGGCGACTCGGGTTGTCCATTCGAGGCGGGCATCAATCTCCCGAAAATGCTTCTGGTTGGGCTGATTGCCTGTTGTGAAGCGACCGGAAGCCGCTAAAACAATCTTATGAACCGGCAAGAGGAGGGTGCTGCGGAGACCGATACGACTGTCGCGTCCCGTGACAGACGATGGATCGGGCGCCTGATCCTGAAATCGGCGCGCAGGGTGGCGCTTTTCGTGTTTCTGGTCACCATGGCATTCCTGGTGTCGCCCGCCTCTGCCAGGACGCCGCGCCCGCGCGTGGTCCCGAAGAACCCGCCAACTCAAGAGCCCGCACCCGCACCGGTTCCCACTCCCACTCCCACGCCCGCGCCCGCGCCCGCGCCCGCGCCCGCGCCCGCGCCCGACAAGCCTCCCGCAGCGGAAAAGCCGCAAGATGAGACTCAGGGTCAGGCACTGATCGCCGTTCTGAAGGCCCAGAACGATGCGCTCACCCGCCGCCTCACCCACCGCTTGGTGAACGGCGTAATGAAGAAGGAGGGGATGCCCAACGGCGCGGCGGGCATGAATCTTTACGCCTCATTCGACCACGAGGCGAAAACCTACACCCGCAACCCCGATCTCTGGGCACAGAATCTGGTCAGCCACCTCACCGGCGTCGCGCTCTACAATGATTTCGCCCAGGAATCCTATGGTGGTGTTTTGATCACCCCGAGGCACCTGCTTTTCTGTGCTCACGCCCACCCCCATGCCCATCAGACATGGGGCCCCAATCCCAACCGCCCCTCGCCCGTCCACCGGTTCCTGACGACCGCTGGCAGGCTGGTGGAAAGCACGCAGCTCCATCAGGCGCAAAGTTTCGGCACGTCCTTGCTGCCAGACCTCGAATCGGTGGATCTCTGCGTCGCCGTGCTGGACCGCGATCTTGAGGCGGAGGGTTTGAAAGTGCTGCCGGTATTCCCAAACGTCAGCGATGGCGACGTGTCCGCCGCGATGAAGTGGGCGAACCAGGAGAACCAGCCATTCGCATTCATCGGTGTCAGCCAGGGAACCACTCGCCCCACCAACTCCGAGCCACCCGAGCCGATCGCGAAATACCCCCGGAAACACCAGCGCATGTGTTATATCAAGGACAACCGGGACCCCGCGAACTCCAGGCCCGAGCGCGGCCCCTTTGCTGACTGGAGCTATCAGGTTTGGGACGGTGACTCCGGCACGGCGACATTCCTGCTTCTGAAAAGCGTGCCGCACCTATGGATGATTCTCACCACTGCTCCGGGTAACGGCCCCCGCGTCGGCTCCCACATCGACCACGTCAACGCGTTGATTGCAGCCGCCGATCAAAACGCCGTGCTCCTGGGACGCCTCGAAAAACCAACCGGATACACCCTGCGCGTCGGCAAGCTGGAAGCCGCGCCATAGGTTCAGGCATCCTGCCCATGACGGGCGCTGCATCAAATGGTGCCGCGGACTCGAGAATCCAGGAGTGCTGGCGTCTAGCCAACGGTGTCTTCCGGCCCGCACGATGAAACGGGAATTTGGGTGGGACGCCCACGCTCAATGACCAAACTCTTCCCGGGCTTTCCTTCGATCATTTAACAATCTTCCCGCCGAGCGAGAGGATGCGGGCGTTGCCTTTGGCGGCCTCGGCCTCGGGGATGTTGCCGTCGCGGACATACATCTGGGAGAGGCTCGTCCAGGCGAGCAGGTCGTTGGGCTGGAGGGTGACGGATTGGAGGCCGCAGCCGATGGCTTCCTTGACGTGGCCCGTCTTGAGGAGCGCCATGCCGAGGGCGTGCCAGCCGTCGAAAAACCCGGGATCGAGCGCGACGCAGTTTCGATAGAGCGCGATGGCTTCTTCGAACTCGCCGACGGCGAGGTGGCCGTTGGCATCGTCGAAGAGGTCCTGGAAGTCTTCAGGCATGGAAGATGGACGCGGCGACCGGTGATCGCCGCCACGGTCACTTTTTGTAAAGCTGCTCGACCTTGGCGGCCTCGGTGCGGGCGGTGATCCAGGAGGTGAAGGCGACGGTCTCGTTTTCGTTAGTCCGGGCGGTGACCTCGCTGTCGATGCGGGCGGCGGCGTTGGGTTCCTTGACGACCTCGCGCTTGGCGACGTGGAGGACGAAGGCGCGGTCCGATTCCGTGATAACCTCGGCGATGGAACCGGGATCGACGTTGCGGGCGGCTTCAAACAGGTTGGCGGGCTCGCTGGCTCCGTCCGGCTTGTAGGTGCTGATGATGGCGGAAAACGCCTTGGTTGTGGAGATCCCGGCGTCCTTGGCGGCATCGGCGAAGGATTTCCCGGCGGCCATCGAGGTTTGGATCTTGGTGACGGCTTCATTGGCCGCTGCCTTCATGGCTTCGGCGGCTTTTTCGGAAATGTATTGGGCGCGAGCGTCGGCGCGGGCTTCCTCATAGGTTTTCGGCCGGGATTTCTCCTCGCCGTCGATGCGGGCGACGATCCATTGGTTTTCGCCGACGGCAATGGCCTCGGAGATTTTAGAGAACGGATCGGAGGTTTCCTTGATGAGGAAAAGCGCGTCGACGGCCTTGCCGCCGCGGCTGGAGGAGCGGAGACTCACATCGAGATCCTTGGGAGACGCGCTGCGCGGGAAGAGCTCGGTGGTTTTGACTTCCCAGCCGTTAGCCTTGGCGAGTTCTTCGAAGCCGGCGCCTTTTTGTTCTTCAAGCTTGAAGAGGAAATCATCGACGAGGGCGTCGGTTTCGAGCTGCTTTTTGCGGCGGGTATCGGCGAGCTCGGCGGCGCGTTTTGCTTTCTCTTCTTCCTTTTTCTTGGCGGCGGCCTTCTTCACCTCGTCGCTGGCGGCGGCATCGGCGATGGATTCGGGCGCTTCATCGGCCTTGACTTCCTCCGGCAGGGTCGGCGTGGCGACGATGTAGGTGAACTTGCGGCGCGGCTCGGTGGTGAACGAGTCGGAGATGGTCTCCCAGTATTTCTTGATCTCTTCTTCCGTCGGTTGGATTTTCTCTTCGAACGGAGTGAGCTCGAGCTTGGCGACCTCGCCGGTGATCTGTTGCTTTTCCAAGGCGAGGTTCTTGGCCACGGCGTCACGGTCCGGGCTGAGTCCGGAGCCGATGATGGCGTCGATTTTCTTGGAGGCGAGCACGTCGGATGCGAGTTCGCGCAGGTCCTTTTCGGTCATGCCGAGGCGGCCCATGCCTTTTTCGATGAAGTTCCGGTAGGTTTCCGGATCGAATTTCTTATCGGGTCCGGCGAAGACGCGGAGGGTCTTGAGGTAGGCGGAGATCTCCTCTTCGCCCGGATAAACGCCGAATTCCTCTTTCGCCTGGCGGAGGATCATCCGGCCGACGAAGAATTTCTCCGCGGCGTCGTCCTGGCTGGTCGCGCCGGTGGAGAGGCCCATCAGGAATTGATAGAGCCCGAAGTCGCCGGAGCGTGCGAGGGTGGAAGTGAGCTCGAAGGAGCCGGTGCCGAGGCTGCGGAACTCCTTGTCGTTGTAGGTGCGGCCGGCGATTTTGAGGATCGGGTGGCCTCCGCCCATGTTCCGGACGGAACTCGAATCGAGGAAGAAGAAGCTGATGAACAGGATCACGAAGACCACGATCATCAGGCCGGTGTATTTGCGGATATTCTCAATCATGAAATGGTAGGGCTTGCCGTTGCTGGAGGCGCGGGGAGTAAAGAGGGTGATTCCGGCGGCATCAATGGTAATTCGCTGCCGGGGCGGTGAGTCTCTCCATCAAGTCAGCCGTCTCAAGGCGAATTTTCGACTCATTTCGGCACGGTCCCGGGGAAACCCGCCGAGAATCCGGCTTGCCCGATCGTGCAAATCGAGGTTCCTTGGCGCACTTTATGAACTTTCGCTGGTTGAACGCGCTGCTTTGGGGGAATTCGGTGGCTCTGTCTTGGATGTGGGGGCTGGGGCTGTTTTTCAGCGTGCAGATGACTTTCATGTTCGGATTGCAGGGCTTGCTGATGTTCGCGATCCCCAACGCGCTCGGCCTGATGCTGTTCGGTTTCCTGACGCACCGCGTGGCGGAGAGCCACAGCGGCGGGCAGGAATCGCTGGCGATCTTCTTCGACAAGTTCTCCCGGCCTTTCCGGCTGATCCTCTACATCTATCAAATCGTGGCGCTGGCGCTGACGGTTTTCGCGCTGGTGAACTACCTGTTCATTCCGCTCAAGCTGGCGACCGGGCCGCTGCTGGGGCTCTATCTGTGCCTGATCGTCTTCGTGATCCTGGCGGCCGGTTGTTTGTTCGGGGAGGAATTCGGGATTCAGAAAATCAAGCTCAGCCACGCGATGCTCGGCGGCCTGCTGCTGGGCTGTGTGGCGGTGATTCTGATCGGCCTCGACCCGCTGGTGCCGGCGCCGTTCGCGTGGACCTCGCCGTTCCAGGACGAATGGCGCGGGGCGCGGTTCTTCGGCTACGCGATCCCGCTGGTGATCGGGTTGTTAGTCGGGCCGTGGCTCGACCTCCAGCACTGGCAGCGGGCGATCCAGATCCACCGCGAGAAAAGCTCGATCCGCGCGAGTTACTTTTTCGGCGGCTCGATCTTTTTCCTGATGCTGCTCTTCCACGGCTGTCTGGCGCTGTGGGTGATGACCGAGCACGGCGGGCACTTCGCCGAGTCGAAACTCGACGGCTTCAAATACGCCCACGACCTGGTGACCCAGTATTTCCACCGGAATTACAAGACCCTCGGCGGCGTGATGCCGCTGGCGTATTTCTCGTTCCTCGCCATCTGCGTGCTCACGACCTTGGACAGCGGCTACATCGCGTTGAAATGGTTCCTCGAGAAAAACGTCGAGAAGAGCGAGAACATGCTGATCTCGCTCATCCCCAAGCAAATCCTCGGCTCGCCGATTCCGACCTTCCTGCTGGTCGGACTGGTCACGCTCGGCAGCCTTCTCGCCGGCCTGGAGTTGGAGTATTTCATGGTGTTCTACGCCTCGTTTTTCGTCGGATACGCCGCGCTGGCCATCGCCCGCTGCTTCGTGCCGAACTCCCAGCAACCGCTGCCGCAGATCCGGATGTTCTCGATGGCGAGCATGTCGCTGGCGATCTTCGCGTTCGGTTATTTGAAGAGCGACACCGCGCTGCTGATCCTCGGCTCGATCCTGCCGCTGGCCTACGTCATGTGGCTCGTTTTCAACGCCGACCTGTTGCGCGTCGTCACCGAGCGGGCAGGGGAGGTGATCGAGGCTGCCGCCGAGATTCCCGCGCTCAAGGCCATCGCGAAGACCGTGCACGTGGCGGCCGCGTCCGACGTGGTGCCCCCCCAGGACCACCACGCGCTGGGCGGGCACTTCGAGGGCAAGTGGTTTGTTTACTCGATGATCGCGACCTATCAGGACACCAATTCCGTCGGCAATGTTTACTTCGGGATGTATGGCTTGTTCGTCGGCAAGACCCGCGAGCTGTTTTTCAACGTGGCGATGCCGGACTTCGACCTGAAAACCACCAAGTTCTACATCCTCACGCGTTCCTTCGAGCACAAGTTCGTGCGCGAGTCCCGCGAGTTCGACACCATCACGGTGAAGATCAAGGTGGCGGATTTCAACCGCAAGTTCTGCACGCTCGAGCACCAGATCTTCGGCTCGGAAAACGAGTTGCTAGGAAAGGGCAAGCAGAGCCTGCTGTTCGTCTCCTCCAAGGACTACGCGTTGCTGGACATTCCCTCCGAGGTTTACACCGCCTTCATGAAATACACCTGATGGCTCACGGGCGGTAGAGGCCCTTTGTGGCGATCCATTCCGCGACCTCGGGGTCAAGCCACGGGTGGCGGGTTTCCCCTTTCGAAACCGCCTCGCGGATGGCGGTGGCGGACGCTGGGTGGCCGCCGGCGATGACGTGCAGCCGGCAGCCCTCGTGCGGCTGCGGCGTTTCCCCGCGGGCGAGGACGATGAACTCGACGAGCGCCGCGAGCCGTTCCGGGTTCTTCCAACGGGGAAGCGCGCTCCATTGGTCGAAGCCCATGATCCAGAACAGCCGGGCACCCGGAAACCGTCCCGCCATGGCCTCGGCGGTCTGATAGGAATAGGACGGGCCGGGCTGGCTGAGCTCGAAATCATCGACGACCGCCCACGGCAGGCCGACGGTGGCGAGGCGCAGCATTTCGCAGCGGTCCTCGCCGCTGGCAGGCATGCTGCCGGTCTTGTGCGGGGAGATCCGGCAAGGCAGGAAGCGGACCTCGTCGAGTTCCAGCGCGTCCCGCGCCAGCGTCGCCAGATGGATGTGGCCGCGATGGACGGGATCAAAGGTGCCGCCGAACAGGGCGATTTTTCTCGGCGCGGGCATGACGGCCGGACGCTAGGCGGGATCGCCGCGCGATTCAAGCGTCGCCGCGCTTTACCGCAGGCCGGAAACATGGGCAGTTTCCCACCCGTGACCGATCCTTTTCAAATCCTGGGAATGGAACCGAAGCTGGTTCTATCCGACGACGCCCTGCGCGAGGCTTTCCGCGAGGCGGGCAAGCGGGCGCATCCGGACGCCGGGGGCGGGGAGGGCGAGTTCGCCGCGCTGCGCGAGGCCTTCGCGGTGGTTTCCAGCCCGTCGCGGCGGCTCAGGCACTGGCTGGAGCTGCGCGGCACGCCGGGCGAACTCCGCGGCAGCATCGACAACTCGCTGATGGATTTGTTCGCCGAAGTCGGAGCCGTCACCCAGCTGGCGGAGTCGGTCATCCGCAAGCGCGACGAGGCGAAGTCGGCGTTGGTCCGCGCGATGCTGGAAGGGGAGACCCAAGTTTGCCGCGAGGCCGTGGAACGAGCGATCTTCCAAGTGGAAACGACGATCACCCGCGAGTGCGCGATTTTTCCGGAGTTGGAGAAATCAACGGCCCCCGATGGGCAAGCCGCCGCGAGAGCCGCTAGAAGCCTGGCGTTTCTCGAAAAGTGGCGGGCGGCCCTGCGCGCGTGTTTCGGCCGCCTGGTCTAGCAGAGGCGGGCGGACAAACCGCACGGCCCGGGAAACGTGCCAGGAGTGTCTCACGACATCTTCCTCCCCAGCGCCCCAAAGGTCATGCGCGTCAAGTTAAGGGCCAAGGAGCGGCGAAACGTGTTCGCCGATGTCCATGAGCTGGCAATGAGATGAGCGGATGCGCCGGACATTGGCTTTCCATGGGCGTCGGCGCACAGGTTTCGTCGCTCCTTGAACCGCCCGTTTGTCGGCTTTTTGAGCAATCAGCCCTTAACTCGACGCGCATGCCCGAAGGTGCGCGCCGCACCGCAGGGGCGGCAATCCCTGACGACGTCATCTTTCTGGTGGCGATGGGGAAATCCCCGGCTTTGATTCCGTCATGGCCGACGTCTTCACTCCCGAAAAACGCTCCGCGGTCATGGCCCTGATCCGCGGGCGCGACACCAAGCCCGAGCTCGCGCTGCGCTCGCTGCTCCACCGCGCCGGCTACCGCTTCACCGTCCGCGGCCCGCTCAACCGCGCGCTTCCCGGCAGGCCGGATCTGGTCCTGCCCAGATACCGCACCGTCGTCTTCGTCCACGGCTGCTTCTGGCACGGCCATGCTAACTGTCCCGCCTTCCGCCTGCCCAAATCCCGCTGTGATTTCTGGCAGGCCAAGATCACCGGCAACCAAGCCCGCGACCTCCGCAACGAGGCCGCCCTCCGCGCCCTCGGCTGGCACGTCGTCACCATCTGGGAATGCGCGCTGCGGAAAAAATCCGACCGCTTGTGGCTCGCCAAGCGCATTTCCGCCCTCCTTCCCAGAGCCGGCACCGCTTGAGGATGCGCGTGGCTGCGGTGTCTCGCCGCAGACCGTCCAAGGAGCGTCTCGCTCCGAGTCATCCCCGGCAAGGCGGATCCGGCCCGGTCCGCCCTGACTCCCTGCCAGGGCGAAAATGCCAATGCTTCGCGCCTGGTGTTTCTCATTCCCCCACCTCCCGCCGCAGGCGAACTCCTCACTTCAACGTTCGATGTTGGGCGTTCGATGTCCGATGTTCCCCGCCGCCACCACCTGCAAGTTGCCCCGCGCCACGGATGCAACCCAGGGAACGGCGGAATCCGTCCGCCGATGCCAATGGTAAGGCGAATTGATGATCGGCTCTTCGACAAGAGTTTGGATCGGAAGTTCCGTTTGGACGGAATCGGGAGTCGGGCTGGCATGATTATGAGTTCCCTTGAATGCGTTTCACTTCCTCATCGAAGTCGGACCGGTATTCCAGATCCTGCTGTTTGCGGAATGTTTCGTATTCCGCCTCCGCCTTGATCCGGGCATCCTCGGCGCTGATTTTCCCGCTGTCCATGAGGATCGGGTAGTTTGAAAGCTCCAAAAAATTATGCAGGAAGCCGACCCAATCGCTCATCTTCATCCGGATGCCGCGTTTGGCCCGATTTTCGGCGAGTTCCAGATAGGCACTCACAATCCGGTTGATTTCATCGATGTGCGCCGTGTTGAGGTAGTTTTTCGCCACCGTGATGTCTGACTTCTGGACTTTTCCCTGTGGCGCATTCTTCCAAGATGTCAGACCCATGTGGATCTTTGTCGCACCCGCCGATCCATAGATCTGCTCAGCAGCGGTCTTGCCGGTGATCGCCCAATGGGTATCCTGAATACCGCGTGCTCGATTCCTAGAATATCCCCAGCGATAAACAGGCTCCCATATTGGTGGCGGCGGAAAAGCGAGCGATTGAGCATGGATTTTACCCAGAAAGTTAACCCGGCGCTGGAAAATGATCGGATTGAAACGAATTGGATTTGAGCCTCGGTCCAGATTCGGTCCTAGATAGTCTCCGCCCATGCACAAAAACGATCATTCAAAAATTCCAATTATCGACCTTTTTGCAGGACCCGGAGGTTTTCCCTCGTCAGTGAGGCGCTTTTTCATGAGGCGCCAATAGACTTGGGGATTCAGGATTGGATTTTCGGGAAGTAGCGGACGTGCGGGAGGTCTTTGAAATCGGCGTCCTGGGTCCAGAGGGTGGCATTTTGATGGCGGGTGGTGGCGTAGATTAAGGCTGCGCCGGGCTCGGTGCGGCGGAAGCGGAGGACGAGGCGGTCCATCTTCTTGAGGAGCTGGCCGATTTCCGCGAAGCGGGGGCAGGTGGCGAAAAGTTTGATTCCTTGGGGCATAGTGAGAATAGGAGTTGAAGTGAAAGCGTTTCGGAGTCAGTTTGCAGGCATGGCGACATTGACGATTCGAAATCTTCCTGAGGATCTGCATGCAGTGCTGAAGGAGCGGGCGCGGAAGAACCGGCGCAGTTTGAACCAGGAGGTGATCGCGGAATTGTCCGCCGTCCCCGTCGCCATGGATGACGCGGCGCGAGTGGCGGCGTCCCGGGAGCGGATGCGGCAGGTCACTGCCGAGATCGACGGAATCCGCAGCCGAATGACCGGCTTCATGAGCGGCGAAGAGATCGACGCCGCTATTGAGGAGGGAAGAAGGTGATCGTGGTCGATTGCACCGTCCTTGGTGACCATCTTTTCGGAGATGCTGCGGCAAGAGAGTCTTCTCAGGCTCTCGTGGAACTGGAGCCGGAATGGATCAGTCACGGACTGGTTTTCTACGAAATTGGAAACGTGGCGTGGAAGTGCTCGAAGTTCGGACAAATCGACCGGGAAGATGCGGAAACGGCACTTGGGAAAGCGGGCGGGCTTCTGATGGAGATCGAGCGGGACTTGGACTTTCCGGGAATCTATCGATTGGCGGCGGAAACCGGACTGACGTTTTACGATGCCTCCTACGTCTGGCTGGCCCGCTCGCGAGGCTTGAAATTGCGGACACGGGACAAAGAAGTGCTGCGAATCTGCCCGGACGTGGCCGTGAGGTTGCCCTAAGGCAGGGGATGGATTGGACTGGATGAGGCGAAGGAGTTGCTCGGTACCGACTACGTCGGTCATGCGTTGTTTGCCGTCGGCGGCAGGAGTAGAAACCTATCGGGAGACAGTTTGTCCCCCCGATAGGAAATTGGGTGGAAGTTCAGGCGGCGGGGGTGAGGTCGTAGTCGGCGAGGGCGGTGGTGAGTTTGCCGTGGAGGAGTCGGGACTTGGCGATGAGCTTGGTGTCCCGGAGGCGCTGCCAGGTGCTGAGCGAGAGACCGATCTGGGCGGAGCTGGGCGTTGCGAAGGGTTAAGTGGTCGTCTGGGCGATCTAAGCGGTAGTTGCGAGGGGTGAAGGTGATGGAGAAAGCGGGAACTATCTGATTCAGCCGATGAGATGAGCTGCCGGATAGAGTCTTCCACACACCCGACCTCAGCGCGGAGGCGTCTCGCCTCTTTCCTGTCAGATCCGGGCGAGACGCCCGGACAACGGACTGGAGCGAGACGATCCAGCCACGTTTTCACCCTCCCCCTCATTCACCGTTCGATTCGTTGGATCATCTTCCGTTCCAGAAACTTCTTCCGCGACTTCAAAATCCGCTCCACGGGAATCCTGAATTCGCGCTCGCCCTCGCTGTCAGCCGTCGACTCCCCGCCGCCGACGGCCAGAAACAGTCCCGCCATCGCCCGGTTGTCCGGCATCACGCTCGCCCAGAATTCCCTGATCCCGCGGCGCTTGGCCACCGTCGCCAGCTCGCCGAGCAAATACCCCGCGATTCCCAAGTGCCGGGTCCCCTCATGGACGATGAAGGCCACTTCCGCGCTCTTTCCGTCCGCATCGAGAAAATAACGGCCGATCGCCCGCAGCTCCTGCTGGCCGCGATGCTCGGCGAAAATCCCCAGCGCGACGTCTTTCGACTGGTCCACCGCGGCGAGCTTGTAAGCGGACTCGCCCGTCATCTTGTCGCGGACGTAGCCATAGCGCAGGCGGACCGTCTCCGCGTCGTGCGAGTAGAAAAACTCCTGCAAGATCCGCATGTCGCTCGGGTGCAGCGGGCGCAAAAACAGCCGCGTCGTTTGAAACAGGACCCAGCCGGTTTCAATGTCGTCCATCCCCCGCCCCGAGCCAGGCATCGTGAAAAACTTCGGCAACCACCCGCGGCCATGAGCGCCGGCCAGCAACGATTCCCGGTGATCTGGGTGGGCGATTTCCACCAGCCTCGCCACCCGTTCCCGGATGCTGCGGCCGTGCAGATGCGCCACGCCGTATTCCGTGACCACGTGATGCACGTCCCCCCGCCCGGTGCAGACGCCGCTGCCGGATTCCAGCCCGGCGACGATCCGCGAGCGCCCGTCCTCGTCGGCGGTGGAGGTCAGCGCGATGATCGGCCGTCCCTGCTTGCTCCGGCCCGCGCCCCGGATGAAATCCTGCAACGCGCCGATCCCGCCGTAAAACCGGTGCCCGCTCGAATCCCTCACCACCTGTCCTGTCAGATCGATTTCCCGCGCGCCGTTGATCGCCACCATCCGCTGGTTGCGCGCGATCCGGCTCGGGTCATTCACCCAGTCGCTCGAGTGCAGCTCGACGTCCGGATTGCCGTCCACGAATTGATAGAGCTTGCGGCTGCCCAGCACATGGCTGGCGATGATCTTGCCGGGCAGATAGCTCTTCATCGAATGATCCACCGCGCCGCAGCGCACCAGCTCCATCAGCGCGTCGTTGAACATGCCCGTGTGAATCCCGAGATGGCGGTGTTTCTGCAAGGCACGGACGACCGCTTCCGGGCTGTT
>JBFZFJ010000235.1:0-2795 GCA_041306405.1 Verrucomicrobiales bacterium
TTGGGAATAGTCGATTTTGTCGGGATTTCTTGGCATTCAGGAAGACTGAAGGCACAAAATACGGTGTACAAGCCTGTTAGGAAAGCCTCCCGTGGTATTTCCCTAATGGAGGAACCCTGGCCGGGTCCTCATGCCTGGCGGCCTGCGAGAGGGGTGTCACAGCGAGACTTGTGAGAAAACGACACTGTCTCCGGCAATGGTGAGAATTATCAATCCGTTCATTGACGTCACGTAGCCGACCTTCTCGTTGCGGGTGCCGTCAATCACGACCCCAACCGAGCCTTCGCCTGTCTTTTCAACCAGCGAGCGGGACGAAACTCCAGCCTTCAAGTCGACTTTCATCTTTTCTCCGGACGAAATATCAAGTTGATTTCATGATCCTCCGCTGTCGCGTTGACGACGACAACCTGGCCCTCCAGCATAAACAATCTGTCAAAGACTCCCCGCCCTAACCAAGTTGCCGCGCCACAAACGGGAAGCAGGGCCAGCAACGCAATCGTGGCTTTTGTGGATTGTGATTTTGATTTTGATTTTGTCATCGCGGCAGGTTCGCTGGGATTCGTGAAAGGTGCACGGTAGATGCGTGAAATGCCGATGAATTCTTTCCAACATCGGGACGCAGTTGGAATATTGGTGAGGACACCGGGTATTGTGGCGACCAAACCAGCCGGCCGGCCCGCCCCTTCGCTCGCTGTGCGCGGCGTGGCCGAAACGATGGCCGCGCTCGTGTCACGCTGCTCAATTTCGCCGTCGAGCCCTGCCTGTTCCGCCTCTTTGGCGGCAAAGCGTGTGTCGCCGCCTCACCTTCCGGGTGGCCTAAGCCGTTTGGGCTGCCACTGGCTGCGTGGCAGTTTCATGATCCCCATCGGTGACCGCCCATTGTGGAGCAGCGTGGCCATCGTGCTCATCGCCGGCTCGATGTGATGGAAAAACCGTTTGTAGCCGGCACACAAATAATTCAGCCCGCGTTCACCATACCCCCCTTTTCCCCGCCCTCCAGTCTACGCCGAGGCTACGACAGGCAGGCCGGTCCGGTCACCGGCTCTTTCAACGGCCTTCACTGGGAAAGCAAATTCCTAGCAATAAATCTTGGCAACGCGTTGCGGAGCAACAACGCTCGGCCCACATGAACATTACCGTAAACTCTCCTGAATTGGCCGGTTGCCGGCGCGGCTTGCGGAGGATTCTAACAGATGAGAATATCGATGCTGACGCCGGATGAACGCTTCCAGCAGGTGGTGGAGTGGAACCGCACCGCCGGAGATTACCCACGCGACAGGTGTGTCCACCACCTGATCGAAGAACAAGCCTTGCGCGCCCCTGATGTCGTGGCGGTCGAGATGGGACAAAGCCGACTGACATACCGCGAGTTGAACGATCGTGCGGACTGGCTCGCATCCGAACTGCGGGCAAGAGGAGTCAAGTGTGAGTCGCTCGTCGGACTGTGCCTTGAGCGGTCGCCGGACATGCTGATTTGTCTGCTGGGTATTCTCAAGGCGGGCGCGGCATACGTTCCGCTCGATCCGGAGGCTCCCGCGGCCAGGCTCGCGATGATTCTCGATGATGCCGCCTGCGCCTTACTGATTACCTGCCGGCGGCTAGCGGGTCACTGTGAGGGATTCGAAGGAGCGCGATTTTGGTGGGATGATTGGAATCCCTCACCGGCGATTACCAGCGAACCGGATCGCGCTTCATCCCACCAAGCTGCCTATGTCATTTATACATCGGGATCCACCGGAATCCCCAAGGGAGTGGTGGTCGAACACCGGGCTGTGGTGAATTTACTGTGCAGCATGCTGCGCTGGCCCGGCATCAGAGCAGAGGATGTGCTGCTAGCCTCAACTACGGTAGCGTTTGATATTTCGGTCATCGAGTTTTTCCTACCTCTGATCGTTGGTGCGCGGCTTGTGATCACACCGGATTCAGTCCGTGCGGATGGGGCCGCCTTGGCGGCACTAATCAAGAATAGCGATGCGACGATTTACCAAGCGACCCCAACCGGGTGGCAGATGCTGATTCATGCCGGTTGGCGTGGCGACGGGCGAATCAAGGCCATTACGGGAGGCGAACCGTTACCTGCGGGGCTTGCTGCCGCCCTTCTGGAACGGTGTGGGGAGGTGTGGAACATGTATGGGCCCACGGAAACCACGGTATATTCGCTCGGCAGCCGGATCCTGCATCATGAAACCATCACCATTGGGAAACCGATCGCCAATACCCGCGTCTATGTGGTGGATCGAAACGGTCAATTGCTGCCCGTTGGGGTTCCCGGTGAACTTTGGATTGGCGGCGACGGGCTGGCTCGCAGTTATCTGGGCCGCACGGACCTGACGACCGAGAAGTTCATCGCCGATCCGTTCGTTGACGATCCTGAGGCGCGGGTTTATCGCAGCGGTGACCGTTGCCGCTGGTTGGCGGATGGCACCATCGAGTGCCTGGGAAGGGCGGACCAGCAGGTCAAGATCCGCGGCCATCGGGTCGAACTCGGCGATGTGGAAATGACGTTCGGGCGTCTTTCCGATGTGCAGCAAGCTGCGGTTATTGCCAGGCCGGTGGACGGTGGCATGATTGAATTGGCAGCATGGGTGACCACCCGTGCAGGTATATCCCTATCGCTTCCCAAACTGCGGGAAAGTCTGAGCACACACCTGCCGGACTACATGATACCCTCGCACTTTTACCTGCTGGAGTCCATGCCGCTGACTCCCAGCGGCAAGGTGGACCGCAAGGCTCTTGAGCGGATGGAGGCCGTGGAACTGGATCGCGGGACCGACTATGTGGCTCCGCAAGGAGGA
>JBFZFJ010000236.1:0-5168 GCA_041306405.1 Verrucomicrobiales bacterium
CCCCGACCGAGTAGGACCGCAACTGCACCACCAGTTGCCCGACCATCGGAGCCGCGAAATCCCGCGGATACTCGTCCAGCCCCATCACCCGGACTCCGGCCTCCTGCTCGGCGGCGCTCGACACCACATCCCAGCGATCCGCAGCCGGACAGGAGAACAAACGCACCAGGAATCCAAGCTGATAGACCACCAGATAGTCCACCGCCTGCGTCCCCGGCCGATACCGCAGGAAATGCGCCGGAGCGCTTCCCCGGGCGGTGGTGATCACCGCCATCACTTTCAAATCCGGGTCCTCGGCCACATGCACGGGCCTGCCGGAAAGCGCTTCGACTTTCAGGATCATCTGTTGGGCGGCGGGGTGGAGGGGCATGGTTTGAGTTCTTTGGATTAGGATGCACACGCGAAATCAAACGATTTACTGTTGCGTTTGTTTCGTTTGTTGGGTTCATTGTGGGTGTCCGACACACCATGATCACCCAACGCCAATCCCGTCTTTCGTCCCGTTTCGATCCCGCGGCCTTCAGTTCCGAGGAGCTGGAATCGGTGACCGGGCTGATGGAACTCTTCCGCCGCGAGACACGCCCGCCCGCTCTCGTGGACGAAACCGGACGCCGCACCGAGCTGCCGCGTCCAATTTATGAAATGCTCGTCCGTGTGGCCTCCGCGTTGCAGGAGGGCAAAGTCATCACGCTGGTTCCGGAGACCCAGGAACTCACGACCCAGGCCGCTGCCAACCTGCTCGGGGTTTCCCGGCCGCATCTGATTAAGCTCTTGGAATCCGACGAGCTCCCCTTCCACAAGGTCGGAGCCCACCGCCGCATCCTCATGAAGGACCTGATGGATTTCCAACGAACCCGCGACGCGGAACGGCGCGTCGCCCTCGACGAACTCGCGCGCAGGGCCCAGGAAGCCGGGCTTTATTGATCCACAGTCCACCCTGCCGGAAAGCGCTTCGACTTTCCGGATCATCTGTTGCGCGGCGGGGTGGAAGTACATTGGTAGGGGGCGTATGAGTGAAATTGCGGTCCCAAAATCTGGCAACTGCCCCACAGATAAGCAAGCATCTCGGTCAACCTTAGCCTTACGACCTGGCCACCTACCAAGATTCGGCAAGCTTTTCCATGACATCCTTCCTCGCCAGCACACGTGAACAGAGTTCCCAGCGGTTCTGATCCGGGTCGATGGTTTCCTTGTAGCGGAGTTCGAAAACGTCGCGGGCCTTTTGCCGAAGGTGGACATATTCGTCCATTCGCTCCTCCAGCTTCTCCACGGTTTCGATCCAGTCGTCTTCGATGGTGTCCGGCAGGCCGCCGAAGATGTCGAACTTGTCCTTGAGTCGCCGCGAAAGTACTTGATAGACTTTCTGGTCCTGGGTCTCGTCGTAAACGAGGTTGAGCATGTCCACACTGCTGCGTGCCTGGCCGAAGCGCTTGATGCGGCCGAGACGCTGTTCGAGGCGTGAGGGATTCCAAGGCAGATCCACATTGATCAGCGTTCCGAGGGTTTGGAGATTGAGCCCTTCGCACGCAGCGTCGGTGGCGACCACGAGGCGGATATCGCGTCTCTTCACCGCGTGTTTGATCTCGTCGCGCTCGACGGATGCGAATTCATCGGCCCGGAACATGCCGCTCTTGCCGGTACCGGCATACACCGCCACCGGCTCGTTGGGCAGCGTCTTCGCCAACTCCGAAGCGATCCAGTAAGCGGTGTCGTAATACTGGCTGAAAATAATGCAGCCGTGTTCCAGCCATGTTTTTCCTTCCGAACGGTGGGTGGTGAGAAAATAGCGAACCGCAGCGAGCTTTGGATCATGAGCCTCGGGACGCGAAAGTTCCTCCACAATGGTCCGCAGGTGCCGGGCTTCCTCCGGCGTTAGAGATTCGAGCGGTGCGGCAAGCAAAGCTGGATCCTCCTCGTCGTCCAGGAGTTCGCGGGCGAGCATTCTTGAGGCCGTGCTTTTGCCGGATGCAAAACTGGAGCAAATGCGCTGCAACATCATGGATTTCATGAATCCGGCCGCCTTGGTGCGCTTTTGAAGGGCGGAGGTGAAATCGATGGCCGCCTGGTAAGCGAGGTCGAAGGGATGATTGGTTCTCAAACCCAAACCGTTGAAGTGGATTCCCGGATAGGCTCCATCGGGAGCGTCAGGCAATGGATGCACGTTCACCGCGATGCGCTCTAGGAGCCCGGCTTCCTCCAAGGTCTGGCGGCGGCGCAGGACCGTGTGACGAAGGATGGGATTGTGCTGCTGAAAAAATCCGGGAGCCAGGGTTTGCACCACCGATTGCTGGGCAAGGAAGTCCAGTGAGCCGAAACCTTTGTCGGAGAAAAAGGAGTGATCTGGAATGCCAAGCTGCAAGCGCAGGCCGGCGATCAATGGTTCCTCGTCACCCGGCGGAAGCGGATTGCGCAGCCATTCCCAGGCATCACGCTCTTCGGCGGGACTTTCGTCACCCTTCACCACGGGCAGGGCTCGTTGCCAATCCTGCCAGAGACTCAGGTTTTCCCGGCCCAGCACAAAGTCCGCGCCCGAGTTGAGGATGCGCATGAGATCCCACAATTCACGCACTTCGGTTTGGATCGGCGTGGCGGTGCCTAGCAGCAAGTGGCGCGTACGCTGGCCGATCCGGATCATGAAATCCAAGAGATTGTTGGGTTTGTCACCATCCTCGCCAAAGCCACCGGAGCGGCGCGCCTTGTGTGCCTCATCGAGGATGACCGTGCCGTATTTGCGGAGCAGCAGTAGCCGCCGCTCCTCCGATTGCTGGGTGATGAGGCCGGTGGAAACGATGGCGATTCGGAATGGACAGCGGGCGATGTCCTCCGCGCCACGGGTCTTGATCGTGTGCCCGTTCGGGTCGATCCAGACCTTTTTGCTCGATGACCAAACGGCGCTGGGAATGCCAAGGCGGTCTTTCAATTCGACCTGCCACTGGAATGTTAGTGTCGAAGGACACAGGATGAGCACCGGTCCATCGTCCAGCAGCGCGGAGAGCATCGCGCTCGCGGCCAGTGACAGCGTCTTGCCGACACCCACTTCATCAGCCAACAGCAAGCGGACTTTCCCATACGTCTCCCGATGACTGAGAAACATCGTAACGAAAGCACGCTGCCACGGTTGGAGTTCCTCCCCGCCTCGATAGATCGGGCTTTCCGCCAGCGCGGCTCCGGCAAGCTCACCGGGCGTGATCTGCTCGAAGCGGACTTCCACCCGGTCCGCCACACGTTGGATTTCCTCAATGATCGCATCCGGCAGCGGATAGCTGTCTTTCCAAAGCGCCTCGAACTCCTCCTCCACCCACTTCACGCCTTCTTCGGATGAATCCTCCCAGAGAATTTCATAGTTCCCGGCGAAGGCGCTTTTCGTCTCGTTGATCGACCCGAGAAAGCTCGTCTTCGAGCCATCGGCGGTCTCGATCACCCCTGCTTTGCCGTGCAGGAAAACCCGGTCCTTCGGCACCACCCGGATTTCCACGCGGCCGCTGATGAGGAGATCATGGAGTTTTCGATAGCGCTCCTTGTGAAGCAGGGCCTCGACCTCGGCGGGTGCTTCATTCCAGCGTTCTTTAAGGGTGGTTTCCCGGACATGCTTGGAAACGATCACGTCGGCCGCATCCAACTCGCTGTTGCAGACGATCCGGACCTTCGGGATCGACGCGATCTCCTCGCCGACCAACTCAAAAATAGAACTGCGAAAATACCCGGCGATGCGGTCGTAGGATTTTGCGTTTTTCAGCGTCTCCGCGAGGAATGCATGATCAAGCCGCTCGCGGCGGGAGGAAAAGCGGCGAATCATCGGATCGGGACGGTGAAAAAGTTGAAGAAGATCCCGGAAAGGCAATCGTTTGACACCGTCCGGACGGCCGTGCTAGTTTCCGGCATACGAAAATGATTCAGGTTCTGGAACATAACTACGGCAAAGGTAGGGTGACTCGACGCCAGATCCGCGCTGCGATCAAAGCCGTCCGAGCTGCCGACGCGGAGACCGTAACGAAGGCGGTCGCGAGGAAAGCCGCGCAAAAACCGACACCCGCGAAGAGCACCAAAGGCAAATGAAGCTGTCGAAGGCTTACGGCAGACAGGTATTCCTGAACTGCCCCTTCGATGACGGTTACCGGCCCCTTTACGAGGCGATTATTTTTGCGGTCTTGTCTTGTGGATTCGTTGTCCGTTGCGCCCGGGAACGGGAGGATTCGGGTGAACCAAGGATTTCCAAAATCGTGGAAATCATCCGCGCATCGCAGTTCGGGATTCACGATGTCTCCCGCGTGGAGCTCGATGTGGTGAACGGACTTCCAAGATTCAACATGCCTCTGGAGCTCGGACTGTTTCTGGGGGCCAAGGCATACGGCGATCAGAAGCAGAAGGACAAGCGTTGCCTGATTCTGGATACCGAGCCATACCGGTATCAGAAATTTGTCTCCGACATCGCCGGCCAGGACATTCGTGCCCACAAGAGAGTCCCCGCCAAAGCTGTGGAAGCGACCCGCAATTGGCTGGCAACGGTAAGCAGGCGGAAGCTTCCCGGTGCCGCCGAGCTGAATCGGACCTACGCGGTGTTCTGCTCCGAGCGTCCCTCGATCCTCGGAAAACTCCACATCCGCGAAGACGAACTCCAGTTTGTTGAGTATGTGCATTTCGCCTTGGAGTGGTTGAAGGATCGGGACAGTCGCTCCTGAGAGATCTTATCCCAGCCGCTGGTTCTTCACCAATTCCCGCAGCACCCGTGCGGCGCTGGCTTCTTCCGGGCGCAGAACTTCCAGGTGGCGGGCGAGGTAATCGGCGATTTCGACGACACGCTCGCGGCGGGTCATGTCGGCGTAGTAGTCCGGGACGTTGAGGGAGAGGTGGGCGAGGACTTCGTTGCCATCGGTTTCCTTGGCGAGTTCCATGATGGCGTAGAGCACGGCGCGGAGCACGCTGCCGTAAAGTTCGGCCCCCTCGCTCATTTCGCTTTTGGCAAACTCGACAGCGCTCTTGAGCCGGGCCTCGTTGGCTTTCTGGTTGCCCATCAACGCGCGGAAATCACGGACCTTGAAGGCTTTGGCGAAGTTCTGATAGTTGTCCAGTGTCTTGAATCCCTTGGCTTCGAGATCGATCAACTTGAGGTAAAAGCGCTCGACACCGTCGAACTCCTTCCAATGCCGTTCGTCGATGCCTTGTGGAAC
>JBFZFJ010000237.1:0-3297 GCA_041306405.1 Verrucomicrobiales bacterium
CGCGACGTCCCGGCGGATCTCATCGCCCGCAACATCGCCATCAAGGCCCGCGTCGTGGAGGCCGACGAACACGAGACCAAGGACATCCGCGCGTTGTTGAATTTCGGCCACACCATCGGCCACGGCATCGAGGCGGCGGTGCCTTACGGCGAGATGCTGCACGGCGAGGCGATTGCCCTCGGCATCCGTGCCGCCTTGTTTCTATCCGAGCGCCACGCCGGACTTTCGCCGGACGACAGCGAGAAGGTCATCGCCCTGTTGGACCACTATCACCTGCCGCTGGTGCTCCCGAAACACATCACCACCGACAAGGTGATGGAAAAGCTCGCGCGCGACAAAAAGTTCTCCGCCGGAGCCATCCGCATCGTCGTGCTCGACGCCCTCGGCAGCGCGAAGGTCATCAACACCGTCACCGCCGACGACCTGCGCGAGGCGATCGAAATGCTGCGCTCGTCGCTGCGGCCGGATCAGTTTGAGTAAATCAACGTTTTCTTCCGATCCACACGACCGGGCAGATCGGACTGGAATCCGCCAGCGGATTCTCCTCCGTTACAAACGAGTCTTCGCACTGCGATTCCAGGCGTTCAGAGAGCATCGACCGGACTACCAGATAGCCGCCGACAGCCAACACCCGTCCGGCATCCTCCACCAGCCGATTCCAGGCATCCGCCTCCATCACATCGGAAAGATTGCTCACTGAAATCAAGCCCATCGAGTCATCAGCGGAATCGCAGAGAACCCGCGCGATATCCGCGACTTTCAATTCGATCCTGCCGGTTTCATCCTGCCGGTTTCACCCCGCCATCTTTCAATCCCCCGCTTGCTCCAGACTTCCGGCGCTTCAGGACTGAAGCGATTTCCCAACAGCACCTGCAGCAAGGGATTGATTGCGGCGTCCGGCTTTCTCATCGCCCGCTCAAGCCGTCGCCGGATCAGGCGGATCGCGTCACGGTCCAATCTAGCACCCGCCCGCGCCCCATGGACGAGGGCGACCACCCGTGGAAGAAATCCCTCGAACAAATCTGCCAGAAAGACCCGAATCCACCGCCGTGACCGTCACTTTCGCCCCGGCCAAGGCGAATGCCAGATCGCCGCCGGACGCGATTACCAAAGCCCGCTTCAGCGGCAGGCGGTCCACGAGCGACAACTCCAACGAGTGATCCTCGTGCATGTGGCCGAAAACCACGCGGTCACTCACGGCTTTCATGATTCGCAAGCCCCAAGATCGTTAGAGCGAAAACCAGGTTCATGGTGAGCATCCCGCCGATGTCCGGAATCTTGTCGCCGGCGAACAGGATGCCCGCCGCATTCATCGCCACCAGCATCCCGATTTGCATCCATGCGAAAAGCCGTTGCCGCCATCTCGCGAGAATGGAAATCGCAAACCACGTTTCAAGTCCGCCAATCATCCCAAGCGCCAGTCGCGGCGGCAGGAACGATGGCGCCGACGCCACGATTTCAAGGTGCCGCGCGTCCACCGCAACGATCTTGTGCCACAACCCTTGATAGAGCCAAACCAGCGCAACCGCCACGCGCAGCAAGCACCACCAGTTCATGGATCGCCAGCATGCCGAACACCACGTCCTGTGAGGCATCTGCCAGCGGCCAGCGAACAAAAATGGCAGCGATGGTTCCCGCGGTTGGTGGAAACAATTTCCTCGCCCGCCGGATCGAAGCTTCCGTCATGATCGCGGGATCATAGTGATCCAGCACCCGCCATCCGGCCTGCGGGAACTTCTGTTTCAACATCGCCGACGCCTCGTCAAATCCGGAATGACATATCGCCATTTCATCAAGCCGGACATTTCCCAACGCGCGATCCAACCACGACCACCGATAGAGATCCGATCGATCGTAGACCCAATGTGAAACGCCAAGTGACCCGATCAGGAAATAAACACATCCCGCGACTGCCAGACCTCCCGTCACCGGGAAATAGCCGATCACTGCCAGCGCCATCAACAGCACCACGCCCGCCGCCGCATAGAAGGGCCAGTTGAAGCGGGCAATCGCCAGCAATCCGTCCCATTTCCCGCGCTCACTCATCGCGTTCCCTCCCCGGCGTGATCAAACGTCCTTTCTCCCAGCGATACGGCACGCCATCGACCCGGAAGGCATTGGCCAGAACGGGCGTCACGCCACGGAACGGAGCCTCGTCGAAGAGCCCCACCTTCCAATCGAGAATCCTCACCGGTCGCGGCGTCCATTCCGTTCGTTTGCCTTCGATGACGACAAAACGACCGTCGCCCTCCGCATCAAAAGTAAACGGCATCGGCCCGGCGAAATTTCTAGCAGACCGTAGATCCGCGAACGGCGATCCTGCGGGCGGGGCATCGGGTTCGTCCGTCAGGTCAAACGATAGATCCAAGGTTTCCCGACCATCCGGCAGCCACGTCCTGACCCGCGAATCGGAGGCTTCGAGCTTCACCCGCCGGTAGTTGTAGTGCGTCAGCAAATTTCCGGAGAGCACCATCCGCGCCTTGTCGGTCTCGCTGCGGAGAATTTTCAACCCTCGCATGCGCCGCCCTTTTTCATCCCGCAGGCGGGTGAAGATCCGGTAGCCCGCGAGGAAAAAATCCTGTCCCGGAAATTCCGGAAACACCGCGGGTCGCAGCCCCTTGGTCCACACCAGCGCCACGGTCACGAATCCAAATCCGTCGTGACTATCAATCTCCAACGGTTCCGGCACCAGCGGCCACAACACCTCCTCGGGAAACGCGAAGGAGACCGCCACCACCCGCTCAAACCAGGCGACCACTGGAAACGGATGGCGTTTTAACAAGTGAATCACGTGGGTAGGATGTCCCCTTGCCGGAAGCTCGGCAAGCCAGTCGTTGATCACTGCGGAATTTCAAACCGACCTTTTCAACAAGAGCATTGAACAGTCCCGGCCAAAATGATCGTTTACCTCTCATGAAGCACAAGCCCACCACCTCCCGCAGACGGTTCATCGCAGCAGTCGCCATGGCCGCGAGCTGGCCGCTCGTCTCCCACGCCGCCACGCCCGCCACTCCGAAAAAGCTCGTCCTGATCGCCGGCAAGCCCAGCCACGGCCCCGGCCTGCACGAGTTCCACGCCGGCTGCCTGCTGCTCCAGAAATGCCTCGCCGCCACCCCGGGCCTCGAAGTTTCCGTCCATCCGAACCACTGGGTCACTGACGAAAGTGTGCTGGAAACCGCCGACGCCGTGGTGATCTACGCCGACGGCGGAAACGGCCATCCGGTCCTCGCCGTCCCCGGCCGGAAGGAAAAAATCCAGAAACTCGTCGATCGCGGCGGCAGCGTGATGATGATGCAT
>JBFZFJ010000238.1:0-4710 GCA_041306405.1 Verrucomicrobiales bacterium
GGGGGACGCCGAGGCGGCGGGAGAGGATGTCGATGCCTTCGTCGGTGACGCTGAGGCCGGCGTCCGGGAGGGCGCGGAGGATGTCTGCGGTGACGGTCATGTCCTGGGAGGACTCGCCGCCCCAGGTGAGGACGGGCGGGGTGACAGCCCAGCCGTTGAGCTGGCAGATGGGTCGGAAAAGCTGGGCGCGGAGGGTGTGGGCGAGGCGCTTGGCATCGAACTGGCGGATGTCCTGCCGGACGCTCTCTTGCTGGTCTGCCACGCCGGAGCCGAGGCCGGTGGCGCCGGCAGTGGCGGAAAGGGTTTGGCCGACGATGATTTTTGACATCTCGGCATTGGCGACCTCGTGGAATGCGGCGAAGGCATCGCTTGTGCCGCTGGCGGCGGCTTGGTGCATCTTGAGCTGGACGCTTTTTGGCACCGCGATGCCGAAGAGTTTGGTGGCGGCGCTGAAAGCGCGGGAAAGGGTGAGGCGGGCGGCATCGTCCGATTCATCGTAGGACGCCTCCATGAAGGGGGCACCGTAGCGATCCAGGAAGCGCGCCCACCAGGAGCGATCCATGATCGAAAACAGATACCAGAACGTCACGGCGCGCATGGGGCCGCCCCAGGTGTCCGGGACGGAGGTGAGGGCGTGGCCGCGGTGGATGAGGTAGCGCATGGGATCCGGCTCGCGGCGGGTGGCGAGGCGATTGCCGCGCTCGTCCACGTCCCAAAGTTTGAGGCGGCCGTCGGTGTAGTCGATGAGGCGGTAGGGGACGGGGCGAAGCTCGGCAATTTCGTAGTTCCATCCGGGACGATCCGAGGGGCGGTAAATTTTCTCGACGATGCTGAGCGGGTAAAGGGTGGAGTCCAGAAGATGCAGGCAAATGTCCATCCAGTTGGGCAGGCTGAGGCACTGCGATTCGATCGCGTGGGCGACGGCGACTTGCGCGGTGTCCTCCGGATCGAATGGGGTGAAGACGGGATCATCCCCGACGACGGCGAGCTTGCGTTTCGAAAACTCCGCTTGGGCGTGGGAGTGGCCGGCGACGAGATCCCGGTAGAGGGAAAAAAGGTTTTCCATGTCCCCGCTTTCGGCGGAGCGGAGGATGGAACCGAGGCGATCCGCATCGAGCGTGTGGGCGATGGCGGACGGCTCTTGGCGGGCGTCGTTGAATGGGACGAGGGTGCGGGTGGGCAGGATGGAGGCCAGCCATTTGGGGATTTTCATGCGAGGGTGGAGGTTTGGTGAGAGTTGAGGGCGCGGGCGGCGATGCCGTCCATCCAGGGATCGGTGTAGGTGGGGCGGGATGAGTCATCTCCGCCGGCGGCGAAATTCCCGACGCGGAGGGCATCGGCGCGGACGGGGCCGGAGGCGTTGTTGAGGCCCCAGTAGGCGAGCTTGCCGGAGTCGAAAGTGTCGCCGTGCTCGCCGCTCGGGCCGAGGGAGGTGGTGAAGCCGCCGGCCTCGCGCATGACGAGCCGGTGATCCACCTCGATCCACTCACCGGCGGGGAGGAGGATGAGGCCATCCTCCATGGCGGAGACGTACATGTTCCCGAGGAGGGTTTTTGCGTCGAGGGTCTCGCCGCGGAACTCGAGCTTTTGATTGCCGGCGACGAGATCCACGCCGCAGCGGGCGGCGAACATGGTGCGGATGTCTGCGGCGAAATAGCGCTCAGAGGAGGCGTCGATGACCAGGCGGCGGGGCTTGAGGCCGCGCGCCTCGATGTCATCGAGGACGGCGGCGATGAGCTGGCGGGCGATGATGGGCTCGCGGGTTTTCCAGGAAACGAGGAGGCGGGTGATGCAAAGCCGGCCATCGCGTTGGAGCACGGTGAGAGATGAGGGATTGGACGTGCCGCCCTGGGTGGTGGCCACGTCGTAGCCGAGCGCGAGCTGGCCGTCTGACAGACGATCGGCCCACGAGCTGGGGATGGCGGCGCGAGGAGAGATCATGCGGCGGAGAGTTCCTCGGTGATGTGGATCCCGGTGCCCTGGGATGCGCCGGCGGCCTGGGCGTGGTAGAGAGAGGCGGTGGAAATGGCGGCGGCCCCTCCTTTGACGAACTTGATGCCATAGTTCCGATCCCATGCCGTTTTATCGACGGCGCGAGAGCGGTGTTGATCCGGCGTGAGGGCCTCGCGGGTTTTGAGATCGTAGAGGGGGAGTCCACCGGCGTGGGCATCATTGGCATCCACGCGATGGACGAGGATGCCTTGGCGGGAGGTGTACCAATTCCCTCGCGGGTTCACAGGAAACTTTCCGTCAAGTTCCGGCGGCGGGGCGAGCAGCTCGTAGGAGTAGTGGGAATCGTCCGGCGGGGGCGTGGTGGCCATGCGGATCTTGAAATTCTGCGATGAGGAAACGATGGGTTCCATTGCCTCGAATACATCGCGAAATTCCGGCATGCGGCCGACCTCGTCGAGGATGACATGCCCGGTCCAGCCGACTGCGGTGTCCGGATTGGGCGCGACGACGAGGGAGCGAGAAAAGGCGGTGTTGGAATGCCAGAGCTTGGTCTCGAGCTTTTGATGCTCGAAGAGATCCGCGATGGCATCAATGTCGATGAGCTGGCCGCGATCATCATCGGCGGCGGTCCAGATTTTTTTGCCCTGGGACTCGATCCCATTGCGGAGCTTGGTCATTACGATCCGCCAGATCTCCGCTTCCTTGAGGATATTTTCCTGGCCGAGGCGGAGGGCGGCGGATGCAAAGATGACATTGCAAACCTCTTCCATCATCCAATCCAGGGCGGTGGTGGCCAGGCCGAATGATTTCCCACCCTGGCGGCGGATCAGTTCCGCGAGCAGACCGGCAGAGTGGCGGAAGCTCTCTTGCTGGTGCGGGCGGAAAGTGATGAGCGGAGCGGATGACATATCACGATTTCACGGGGCCGAACATGAGGGAGCGGAGGGCGTCCATCTGGACGTGTTTGGGCTTGCCGCTGTCCAGGATGGAGATGGCCTCGGGGGACTTGGCCCATTCCAAAAACTTGGCGATGGTTTGGGTTTGGAATTTCTCACGGTCGAGCGCGAGGGAGGCGTCTTTTTGGCGGACGCGCTTTTTGTCGAGTTCCAGCTTGCCGCGGGCGGTGCCTGCTTTTTGGAGTGAGGCCACGGCGGCGGCGATCTTGGCGAGGCCATCGAGCGGATCCTTTTCCGCATCATCACTGCCGCCGGTGACGACGAGGTTTCCGGCATTCTCGAGGGCCTCCAGGATCTGGCCGCCGATGATGGCGGCGGCGCCATCGGCGATGCTGCCGCCGGACTTGGCGAGATCGGTGGCGAATCGGGAAAGGGTCTTGAGGTTCTCGGTTTTCTCGCGGCGGCTGGTCCACTCGCGGAATCCGCCGATGCGCCACTCGGAGAGGTTTTGTGAGGTGGCGGGTGCTCCCTCGAAATAGAGGTCCCAGGTGCGAACGGCCTCGGGCTGGGAGTTGAGCCAATCCAGGACGGCACGCGCGGGCTGCCCATCGAGCAGACGGGTGTTGACCTCATTGCGGAGGGAGTCCGGGAGGCGGGCGATTTTTCCTTGGCGGGCCATTGGGGGAGACAGAAGACAGAAGATTGGGAGACAGAAGACGAATCTAGCGGGCGCGGCGGGTGATGAGGGCGATGACGGCGGAAACGATAATGACGAACCAGATGAGGGATTCGAAGAGGGCGGCGAGGGTGGGTTCGATCATGCGGGTCATGGCTGGATTGCAATGGTCAGGTAATGGCTGACATGTAGGTCGCAAGGCGGGCGTCGAGTGCCGCTAGGTCGAGGGATTCGCCGATGGAGTAAAATGACAAACGGGAATTTGTTGGGTTTGTGCTAACTCGAAAAACTTCGATTGAGCCATCAAAAGGACTTTCTGACGTTATCGACGCGGATGAGCTTGATCCTGAAAAACGAAGATTGAACGACCCTGAACTTGACCTTGAGCATCCAACAAATCCAGAAACAACGGAAATGTTAGAAATCGACCTATTGGAGGCTGTGCCGTTTCTGTTGCGGAAAGCCACGTTTCCGACGATAACTGACAACATGTTTGATCCTGTAGATGTTACACCAGCTCCGAGAAACCGCCCGAAAATCGTCGGCGCTTGGGTGATGTAAATTGCCGAATGGTTGCTGTCCTGTGGGTCTGCATTGTTGTTGCGGTTTGCATTAAGATATTTCGTGCTTCCGTTGCCCACCAGACCTGTCGTGCGGTTGTAATCTCCGCTGACAAAAGGACCGTTGTTAGTCGGAGCGGTTCCAACCAGCGGCACCAATGCGCCCGTGAGGTCGTCCGGTCCAGCGAGAAAGCACGCGGCTTTGATCGCCGTCCAGATTCCATCAGCTTTGCATCCGACGATAAACGCGTTCACCGCCGCTCGATTGTTCGCAGAAATCGTGCTTCCAGCGGAAACGATGCGGGCGCAGTAATCCGCCGCGTCAGGGTCGGTAGAGCCTCCCACCGCCACCGGGAGACGGAAGGGATCGAAGGGGCGGAAGGATTGGAGGCTCATGGAGTGATGATCGTGGCGAGATCGAAGAGCGGGGTGGTGGGGGATATGGTGGTGTCTAGCGCATAGCGGGTGGAGGTGACTTGGTAATAGAGGGTGTTGGCGGGAGTGAGGAGATCGACGCGCTCGACGACGGCGGAGGCGAAGCCATCGGCATCGGTGATGAGGTCAAAGGGAGTCATGCCGACGAGCTGGCCGCCTGCGGTGGTGGCAGGGCCATTGCGCGGGGTGA
>JBFZFJ010000239.1:0-4444 GCA_041306405.1 Verrucomicrobiales bacterium
GACACGAATGTCCCCACTTCTGATTCAAGCCGCGAGCGGCGGGGTGGCGGGGGCTGCGGCTCTCTTTGCGGCGCGCTCGGTGCGGGAGGCGCTTTTCCAAGCGGCGAGCTTGTCGGGTGCGCGGCTGTATTTGTTTTGGATGGCGGCGTCGAGGCGGGTGACGATGGCTTGCGCCTGGCTGAGGAGGGTGTCGATGGCGGAGGTGCTTTCGACGCCTTCGAGGTTGTCGCTATGTTTGCCGGTGTTGCAGGCGTCGAGGGCGTCGCGGTCGGCGCGGAGGTCTTCGACGAAATCGGCGGGGAGTTCGTAGGTGTGTGGACTTTGGGGCGGCCTCAGATCCCGCGGAACTCGGTGGCCAGCCTCTTGGCGGTGGCGATGGTGTTGCGATGGAGTTTCGCGGTGAACTCGGGCTGGCGGTTGTAGCCGCCGCCGTAGAGCACGGCCACCGGGATGCGGTTCTTGATGAACGCGCCTAGCAGGACTTCGTCGCGCCGCTGGATGTCCTTGAGCGAAAGGTGCATTTGCCCGAAGCGGTCGTTGCGGTGGTTGTCCGCGCCAGAAATCCAAATCACCAGGTCCGGCGCGAAGGCGTCGAGCGCGCCGGCCAGACTGACGAAGAGCTGCTTCAAATACATCTCGCCCTCGACGTAGCGCACCGTCTCGATGTCGAGCGTGCCGGTGACTTTTCTCGTCGGATAGTTCCGGCCGACGTGGATCGAGTAGGTGAACACGCGCGGGTCGTCGCCGAGCAGCGCGGCGGTGCCGTTGCCCTGGTGGGCGTCGGTATCCACGACCATGATCTTGATGTTCGGCTGCTTGTCCTGCAGGTCGCGGATGGCGATGGCGACATCGTTGAAAACACAATAGCCCTCGCCATGCCCGCGGAACGCGTGGTGCGTGCCGCCCGCGAGGCAGACGCCGACGCCCTCGGCCAGCGCGGCGTGGCAGGCGAGCCGGGTGGCCTCCACCTCGGTGACGCTGCGCTGGTAGAGCTTGGGCGTGAGCGGCAGGCCGAGCAGGAGCTGTTCCTTCCGCCCGAGCAGGCCGGACTCGATGTTGCGGATGTAATCCTTCTCGTGGACGCGCTGGAGCAGGTGGACACCGGCCGCGCGGACCTCGATGATTTCCTCCGGCCGGAGGATGCCGCCGTCGAGCAGCATGTCCTTGGAAACCCGGAACTTTTCCATCGGGAACGGATGTCCCGCCGGCAGATCAAGTTCGAGTTCCTGTGAGTAAAAGCAGCGCATCCCGCAGCCAAGCAACAGCGGAACGCGCGGAATTCCAAGCGGGAAGTGAGCCGCGTGAAATTCGGATCGTGACTCGCCGCCGCCCGCTTCATAAATCCGCCGCGTGTCCGACACCGAATCCATGAACCACCGCTTCGGCGGCATCGCGCGGCTTTACGGCCAGGCGGCGCTCGATCGATTCCACGCGTCGCGCGTCGCGGTGATCGGCGTCGGCGGCGTGGGTTCGTGGGCGGTGGAATCGCTGGCGCGGTCCGGCATCGGCCACCTGACACTGGTGGATCTGGATGAAATCTGCATCACCAACGTCAACCGCCAGCTCCACGCGATGGACGGGCAGATCGGCCGCCAGAAGACCGACGCGATGGCCGATCGAGCGCTCGCCATCCACCCCGGCTGCGACATCCAGATCGTGCCGAAGTTTTTCAACGAGAAATCCGCCGCGGAAATCCTCGACGCCGGCTTCGACGCGGTGATCGACGCGATCGATTTCGCCCGCCACAAGTCGCTGCTCATCGCCGAGTGTCACAAGCGCGGAATCTACGCCATCACCTGCGGCGGCGCGGGCGGGCGGCGCGATCCCACGCGCATCCGCGTGACCGATCTGGCCTACAGCGGCATGGATCCCCTGCTGCTCCAGCTCCGCCGCGGCCTGCGGAACGACTTCGGATTTCCGAAAAACACCCGCGGAAAGGAGCCGATCTTGTTCGGCATCGATGCGGTTTATTCCGACGAGGCGCCTTGGTATTCCGCGTGCGACGGCACGGTTTCGAAAGACAAGCCGGAGGAAATCTCGCTGCGGCTCAACTGCGCGTCGGGTTTCGGCTCGGCGTCCCACCTGATCGCCAGCTTCGGCCTGATCGCGGCCGGGCGGGTCCTGGACAAGATCGCCGCCAAGGCATGAAAAAAGCGGCCTGGAGGCCGCTTGATTCGAAAACAGAGATTGAAAGATCGATTACAGACCCTTCTTCGAAAGCCGGGTGCCGGCGGTCGCGCCTTGGCGGGCCTTGAACTTCGGGTTCGATTTGCAAATGACGTAAACCGTTCCTTTGCGTTTCACCACTTGGCAATCTGCGTGACGGCGTTTGGCGGAGGCGAGGGATGAGAGAACTTTCATGGCTTTAAATAGGTAAAAATGAGTGGTGGCACGCGCCGCCGGGGGGCGAAAACTACCCACCCGCCCTGCCTTGTAAAGGCATTTTTCGCCCGGAATCCGCATTTTCATGGAACAGGCGCGGAGGCACCTGCAAGTTGGTTAACTTTTCCTTACTTTGCGCTTTCAGAACGCCTGATCGGGCATTAAGCCAGAGGCATGAAATTGCTCGTCGTGATCGCGGTCGCACTCGCCCTGAATTCCTGCAACACCTGCATCGGCATCGGCCGGGACACCGTGCAGGGCTACAACTGGACCAAGAGCAAAATCCAGGGCACCCCGAGTGACGACTCCGCCGGAGCGCCGGTGTATTAGATTTCCCGGCGGGGAAATTTCAGGTTTCGCAAGGGCGGCGAACCTGATTTTATCAGCTCGTGACCTTCGCCAGTAAAATCACCATCGCCCGGATCTGTTTGGTCCCGGTGTATGTCGCGCTGGCGTTTTACTACGGCCACACCGTGAAAACCGGCCAGCCCGACGAATCGCTGCGCTGGTGGGCGCTCGGGGTTTTCGTGCTCGCCGCCTCGTCGGACGGGATCGACGGCTGGGTCGCCCGCCGCTTCAACCAGTGCTCGAAATTCGGCGCCTACATCGACCCCATCGCGGACAAGGCGCTGCTTCTCGCCGGGGTGATCACCTTGTCGCTCGTCGATTGGGGCGCGCCGGGCTGGCGGCTGCCGCTGTGGTTTGCGGCCATCGTCGTGCTGCGCGACTGCATCATCCTCGGCGGCATCAAGATTCTCTATGTGAACCACCGGGAAGTGAAAATCGTCCCGCACTGGACCGGCAAGATCACCACGGTCGCGCAGATGTTCGCGATCGGCTGGGTGATGCTGCGGGTCACGTATTTAAGGCCGGAGATCCCCTGCTTGATTGCCGCGTTTTTCACCATCTGGTCGAGCGTCGCCTACATCCGCCAGGGCCAACGGATTCTTGGCGGACGCGAACCCACCTAACGACGGCGGCGGGCTCGGGGACGGCGGTGGCAACACCCGCAAACGTGAGCCCCCCTGAAGCCGCCGGTTCCTGCCGGTCCCCCGGCATTAAAGCCATACAGGCGGAATATGATCGATGAAAGCCCGTCAAACGCCGCCCCTCCGAGATCAAGCACCTTGCCTGTCCAGCTGCTATCGAAACCGAAAGATTCACCGCCAGAGCTGGCGGAAATCCGTAAACGTCCCAAATTCATCCTCTGGGGTTGGTCCGCATGGAGTGGCCGGTGCGCGGTCGTTCAGGCGACTTCCTCAGCATCCGATCTGGCACGGCGTTCGGCGGCGGTGCGGGCGGGGGTCAATGCCGCAGCTTGCTCCGGAGTGGCGTGTAAACGCTCAACCGAGGGGCCCTGGTCGGACGCCAAAAGCACAGCGTGACGATCTTTTTCTTATGGAAGCTGGCTCCAACAGTTTCGAAATCCACCGCCGCCTGCTCTCGCTCGGCCTGCGCGCCGTGGTCATGGAAAGCTGTCACGTCGGCAATCCAGCCGGGGCGCTGGAGCCAGGCAAGAGTCTAACCATCAAGTTGAAGCAGCTCTCCGTCATGCTTGGAAAAGATCTGCGGGCTCTGTTATCGTTGCCATCCAACGTCGAAACCTGTGTGACGCACCTCCAAAGCCTGATCACCGCCCAGTGTCCAGACCCCACTGCCTGCAACCCACCGTGAACGGTGCGACGACAATTAAAATCACCCATCGAAGAGGAGGATTTCCGGGGGAAATGCGTCTAGCCCGGACCCCGGATAGCCTGGCACGAATGATGGGGCTGCCGCCCCAAACCCCGCCGAGCTGAGGCAGCTCGACCCCACTTGCTTCCCCCTAAATCCCCAAGGGGACTTCTCCCCTCCCGTCCCCCAGGGGAGCGGGGGGAGACGTTTGAAGATCCCCGTTTCGCGCCGAATCCTCAAGACTCGAGCCATTTTCCATTTGGAAAAACATTTCTCAAAGAAAAAACTTGAATGACTACATGCCCGGTCATTGGCGGTTTCCTGTGTCGTGTAAAGTTGAATTTGGCGGATGAATTTGTAAACGTGCGCGGTTGCTCTCATCTGGGAG
>JBFZFJ010000240.1:0-4244 GCA_041306405.1 Verrucomicrobiales bacterium
GACGGAGCGGCTTTTCAGTATCCGATCAAAAATCAACAATCGGAGTTCATCAATCGTCAATCAAACCGCATGGGCGGACGGCGGCGAGGGAACATCGAACATCGAACGCCCAACATCGAACGTTGAAGTGGAGAGTTCGCCTGCGGCGGAGAAAGGTGAAGCGGGCGGACCGGAGTGCGGGGGCATGACCCCGCTTTTCACCGGCCGACATGTCGGCCAGCGGGAAAGCTCCGACATGTCGGAGCAGTCCCACACCGGGGATGACTCGGAGCGAGACGCTCCTTGGACGGTCTGCGGCGGGACGCAGCAGCCACGATGAAGAGTCTCCCCTCTTCCGCTCACGCGGCCGACTCGACGCGGCGCACACACAGAATCTCGTCCTCGCTGGCAGGCTCAAGAGCGGTGGCGGGCAACATGTGGACATCCAGAGTCTCACCCAGCGCATTGAAAACCTCCACGGCGTAGCCGGGCTCGCCATCGGCAGCATGCAGTTCCTCGACCACGGTCACCAAATCCCCGCGCTTCAAGCCCAGTTCCGGGATGTCGGTAGCGATCACCGCGTGTTTGTAGAGTTCGAGTTTCATGAGGTTTTCTTGCCTGAGGATGGAATGAGTGTAATCAGCCGGAACATTCCGGACAAGGGATCTTTCAGCCAAATGGTGCGCACGGAGAGCGGGATGTCCGATGGTCCCTGGAGCACGCCACGGATTTCAAAAGTTTCTCCAAACCGGGAGCTACGGGCCGGGATCGCTTCCCGAGGCAGAATCTGCGAACGGATGTCTTCGACCAAGCGGTGTGGGTTTTCCGATGTATAGCCGCCGCGGGAGAGCCAGATGGACTTGTCCGATTCCACACGAGGAACCAACAGATAGTGGGTCACTTTGCGAATGGGGATCTCGCTATCGGGTGGGAGCTTCATGAAACGAGCACTACGGTCATGAGACTGGGCGAACATGGCAGGAACAACCAGAGGAATTTCCCAGGAACCCGTTGAAAACCGCCATGCTGCTGCGTGGCGAGGAGGGGATTCGCTCCCGACAAAAGATGCTGGCTTGGCAATTCGCGTTGGGTTCACAAGGATCCTAGGCATGATTCTTCGGGTATCGACGGCATTTTCCAAACAGTTCAAGTGCACACTCAGCCATGTGGGTGAAAACGTGCCGCAGGAACGGCGTCTGGACGCGTGGAGCTGCCACTTCATCCGGGTGCGACGGAAACCGCTGGTAGTGGTGATGAACGACGCCACGCTCTACACACTGATTCTACCGGTCAGCGGGGTGAAGGGCTTTCCGGAGTTGTGGCTGAAATTGCTCGGCCGTATCGGCGAGATCTGGACGGGGTATGGGGCGGATTTCGATTCCGACAATCAGGCGGTGGTCCTGCTTTCCCGGACCAACCGCTCGTTGATTGGCTCGATGAATGACGCAACCATGTTGATCCGAATTTACGACGGAGACGCAAAGGCCGAGCAAATGGAATTGGACTTGGCGGCCATGGAAACACGGTCGAACCAGACACCATACAAGGTGCTCGATTATGAGTGGCCCGAGCGGCTAATGGCCTTGGCAGTCCGAGGGCAAGATTGAAAACGAGTGAGAACTCCGGGCAAGAGAGGGAGTCTCTTCGTGGGGCACCATGTGGAGGCAATGGGCGTCTTGCCAAGAGTGCGCTAACGGACATTGGTTTCACCTAGCAATGCCGGGAGTCGCACGACGAGCCATGGGAGGTCGGATTTTTTTCTTCAGCGCGCATTCCCAGATGGTGACGACATGCCAGCCGGCAGAGGTGAGAGCGGATTCGTTGCTGAGGTCGCGGGCCTGGTTGCCGTGGATCTTCGCCTTCCAGAAGGCGCGGCGGGATTTCGGGAGGCGGAAGGACGGGCAGTTTTCGTGCCCGTGCCAGAAGCAGCCGTGGACGAAGATGTCCAATTACCCGATTCTCACGGACAGCGGTAGAATCAGCGCCGAGGAAGCCCGAATCAAGGCGGAGGCGGAATACGAAACATTCCGCAAACAGCAGGATTTGGAATACCGGTCTGACTTCGATGAGGAAGTGAAACGCATTCAAGGAAATCCATAATCATACCAGCCGACAGTGATGGTTTCTGAGGGGGATTCGCCTTTCGAACCTCTTTTGTTCCCGACGGAGCGGGAGGCCCAGATGGAGATGGCGGATCGGATGATGACCAAGCTTGAGGAGTTTATCGACGGGGAACGGGACTTCGATGATGCGGTCGCGTTTGTTGAGCATGTTTTGGTGGTTTTCCGGCGCGCCGACGGAAAGATTTTCCCTAAATACCACGCGATGCCGCCCGGCTTTGCCGGATGGTGAGGAGAATGAACTCCGGGAACGGATCGCGAGGGGCGGGTTTTGAGGGTGGCGGCAGGCGAGGGAACATCGAACATCGAACGCCCAACATCGAACGTTGAAGTGGAGAGTTCGCCTGCGGCGGGAGACGGTGAAGTGGGCGCGCCCGGAGTGCGGGGGCATGACCCCGCTTTTCACCGGCCGACATGTCGGCCAGTGGAAAAGCTCCGACATGTCGGAGCAGTCCAGATAGGACTGGCGGCGGATTATGGCCGGATCATCGGGGAGCTCGTGGCGCAGCGCGATTCGCAGGCGTGATGGCGGCGGAGTGAGAGATCTCCGCAAGGAGCGGCGGACTCCGATCAGCTGGAGACCATGAAGTAACGATGGTCCGAGGTGAGCCAACGACTCCGGGAGGTGAAACAACGGTGCCGAAACTTTGCTCGTTCAGAAGCTCCTCAGCGGGTCTTGAAATGGACGCTTGAGCGCAGCACCGCGCCTTCGCGGCGGGAGTGGACGGTGAGTTTGTCGAGGTCGCCGAGGACGGCGATGGCGTCTTGGATGAGCTTCTTGCGGTCGGCCGGGAGGGCGGCTCCGGTGACGGCCTCGGCGTTTTCATCGACGAGCTTGAAGGTGTCCTGCGAATAGTTTTCAAGGGCCTTGAAGTTCATGCTCATGTAGAAGCCGTTGCGGGTTTCGCCGCCGCCACCGGCCTTGGCGATGAGATCGAGCGCTTGGTTCTTGGAGGAGGAAACGGCGAACCACTTGTCGCCGACGGTCACCGACGGCAGGAAGTCGTCGTTGAAGAACGGCAACGGGAAGAACCAGGTGGTGTTGCCATCTTTCTCGGAACTGATCGGCTTCTGCATCGGGATTTTCTGACCGGTCACTTCGCTGATCTTGGCGAGCGTGCCGGTGAGCGTGGTGTTCATCTTGTCCCACGAGGCGGCGAGCTTGGCGCGATCCGTCACCGGGGCGACGAGGGAAACGCGGGGAACCTTGGCGGTGTCCACCACCGCTTGCGGCAGGCCGGGAATCGCGGGGGCGGTGCCTTTGAGATCGACGACCAAGGCCCGCTCATGACCGAGACTATCCCCGAAATCGTTGCTGTAAGCATCCCACAAGGCGAGCATGTCCGGGCGGAACTTGCCGTCAAACAGCTTGGCCATTTCCTTGAACTGCGCGAGTTGCCCGCCCTCGATCGGCGCTTCCGCGACTCTCATGGCCATGGCGTAGGCGGTCTCCAACAGCGCTTCGGCATAGGCGCGGGCCTTCTCGTCGTAAGCAGCGTCGGTCGTCAGGTTGGCGAACAACACGACTTCTTCCGAATCGCCGAGAGCGGCGAGTTTGTTCGGGGACTTCCAATCGACCATGCCGTTGTCGGTGCCGCCGTAGGATTCGATTTTGAGACCGTCCTCGAAGAAGGCGACCATCCCGAGCGAGTCGCTTCCGGTGAGTTTGCGCAGGGTGGCTTCGCGCTCGGCGACGATTTTGAACATCGCCTCCAAGTCGCGGGTGTCACCGAGTCCGTCCGCGCCGACAAGTCCGTCGCGCAGGCCGCTGGTCATTTCCGCAAGCCCTCCGGCAGCGCTGGCGAGCGTGTCCATGGCGTCCTTTTGGCCATAGACCACGGCGGCGAGTTCCTTGGAAACATAGGCATCGCTGAAGGCGAGAGCATCGGACGCGGCGAGCGACTGGCCGACGTCGACAGCCAGCTTGAAGTCATCGGCCGAGCCGCCCAGGAAAAGGACGACGTAGTCCCCCACCGTGCCGCTGAGGATGAGCAGGTCTTTTTTCGCGACCACGGCGAGCAATTGATCGACGGTGGCGGCGTCGAGTTCCTCGTCCATGTCGGCGCGGTCCTCGGCCATGGTGGCGGAAATTTTGGCGCCGAGGATTTTGACGCCCTCAAATTTGCAGCCGGCGCTTTCGATTTC
>JBFZFJ010000241.1:0-5262 GCA_041306405.1 Verrucomicrobiales bacterium
AACCGGTGGTCGTAGCTGAGCGCGAGATACATCATCGGGCGGATGACGACCTGGCCGTTGAGCGCGACCGGACGCTGCTGGATGGTGTGCATGCCGAGGATGCCGCTTTGCGGCGGGTTGAGGATCGGCGTGCTGAGCAGCGAGCCGTAGGTGCCGCCGTTGGAAATCGAGAAGACGCCGCCGGAGAGGTCGTCGAGGGTGATCTTGCCGTCCTTGGCCTTCTTGGCGTAGTCGAGGATTTCCTTTTCGATCTGGGCGAAGGACTTCTTGTCCACGTCGCGAAGGACCGGAACGAACAGGCCTTTTTCCGACCCGATGGCGACACCGATGTCGTAGAAATGGTTCTCGATGATCTCGGTGCCTTCGATGCGGCCGTTGATGGAAGGAACGTCCTTGAGCGCCTGCGCCACGGCTTTGATGAAGAACGACATGAAGCCGAGCTTCACGCCGTGCTTTTTCATGAAGTCTTCCTGCACCTGCTTGCGGAGGTCCATCACCGAGCTCATGTCCACCTCGTTGAAGGTCGTTAGAATGGCGGCGGTCTGCTGGGCATTGACAAGGTGCGTCGCGATCTTGCGGCGCAGCATCGACATCTTCCTGCGGGTGGTCCGGCCGTCGCTCACTTCGGATGGCGTGACCCGCTCGACCGGGGCGGCGGGTGCGGAGAAATCGGGTTTGATCGCGACGGGCGCGGCGGCCGGGGCCGGAGCGGCGGCAGCGACCGCGGGAGCGGCGGCGGGCTTGACGGGAGCGGGAACCGCGCCCGCGGTGGCGGCGGTATCGATGGTCGCGATGATCGCGCCGATCGAGACTTCCTCGCCTTCCGGCGTGATGATTTTCAAACGGCCGGCGGCGGGCGCCTCGAGCTCGTTAGATACCTTGTCGGTTTCGAGGGTCACGAGCACCTCCCCCTTGACGACCTGTTCGCCGTCCTTCTTCCGCCATTTCGCGACGTTCGCAGAGGTGATGGATTCACCGGCGGCTGGGACCTTGAGTTCGATGACTCCGCCGGACGCGGCGACCGGCGCGGCGACGGGAGCTTGGACCGGCGGAGCGACCGCCGCGGCGGCGTTCGCGACTTCGCCGGAGATCCGGGCGATCAAGGTGCCGATGGAGACTTCCTCGCCCTCGCCGACGAGGATTTCGAGAATTCCGTCGGCAGGAGCTTCGAGCTCGTTGGAAACCTTGTCGGTTTCGAGGGTGACGAGGATGTCGCCCTTTTTAACGGCATCGCCGTTTTTCTTGTGCCAGCGAGCGACGTTGGCGGAGGTGATGGATTCGCCAGCGGCAGGAACTTTGACGTCGAGTGACATGGATGAAGCGGGGTGAGAGTTGGGAAAGTTGAATCGGAGTTAGACCTCGAAGGCCTGGGAAACGAGCGCCTTCTGCTCGCGGTAGTGCATCGCCTTGGAACCGGCTGCGGGACTGGAAGCAGTCCCCCGGCCGGCATAGCGGATCTTGCTGCCGACGGCGCGTTCGAGGCGCGGGAAAATGTACGACCAGGCACCCATGTTGAGCGGCTCTTCCTGGCACCAGACGAAGTGCGAGGCGCTCGAATACTGGCTGATGATGGCCTCGACCATTTCGCGGTGAAACGGATAGAGCTGCTCGATGCGGATGATGGCCGCGTTCTCGATGCCCTTTTCCTGACGATAGGCCATGAGGTCGTAGTAAACCTTGCCGCTGCAGAAAATGATGCGGCTGACGTTCGAGGGATGGGCGAAGGATTTCGTGTCCGGGAGGATTTCCTGGAAGCAGGTGCCTTCCATGAAGTCGGCTTCCTGGGAGACCGCCTCAGGCCGGCTGAGCAGACTCTTGGGCGTCATCAGTACCAGCGGCTTGCGGAAGTCCCGGTGCTTCTGGCGGCGCAGCGCGTGGAAATACTGGGCCGGCGTGGTGAAGTTCCCGACGATGAGATTCTTCTCGGCGCAGAGCTGGAGGAAGCGTTCGAGGCGGGCGCTGGAGTGCTCGGGACCCATGCCCTCGTAGCCGTGCGGCAGCAGCATCACCAGATCGCTCGGCGTCTGCCACTTGGACTCGGCGGAGGAAATGAACTGGTCGATGATGACCTGCGCGCCGTTCGAGAAATCCCCGAACTGCGCTTCCCACATGGTGAGCATGCTCGGATAGGAAAGCGAGTAGCCGTAGTCGAAACCCAGCACCGCGAACTCGGAGAGGAAGGAGTTGTGAACGCAGAACCGCGATTGGGCGGGGTCGAGATGTTCCAACGGAATGTATCTCTCCCGCGTCTCGTAGTCATAGAAAACGGCGTGCCGCTGGGAGAAGGTCCCGCGCCGGCAGTCCTGGCCTGATAGACGCACCGGAGTTCCCTCCATCAGCAGCGAGCCGAACGCCAGCGACTCGGCGAAGGCCCAGTCGATCGGGCCGCCGTTGGCGAGCGCCTCGACCCGCCGCGGGATGAAGCGCTTTTCGAGCGTCGGGTTCAAATTGAAGTCGTTAGGAATGGTCGTGAGCACCTTGCCGATGTGCTGGAGCGTGTCGCGATCGATGCCGGTGGGAACGGGCGCGTGCGAATAGGCGGGCTGGTCGATGCCGGTCGAGCCGCTGAAGGCGGTGCGGTCGCCCGCCTCATGCAGCTCGAGCATTTTCTGATAGCCTGTCTCCAGCTTGTCCCAGATCGCCTGTTCGAGCGAATCGAGATCGGCTTGGGAAATGACGCCCTCGGCGACGAGCTGCTGCTTGTAGGTTTTCCCGAAGGTCGGGCGGTCGGCGATTTTCTTCGCGACGATGGGCTGGGTGAACGCCGCCTGGTCCGCCTCGTTGTGGCCCTGGCGACGGTAGCAATACATGTCGATGACGATGTCGCGGCCGAATTTCTGGCGGAACTCGAGGGCGAAGAGCGCGGCCCAGTAGAGTTCCATCGGTTCCTCACCGTTCACGTGGAGGATAGGCGCCTCGATCATTTTCGCGACGTCGGTCGCGTAGGCGGATGAGCGGGCGTCGGCCGGAATGGTGGTGAAACCAATCTGATTGTTGATGATCAGATGGATGGTGCCGCCGGTGCGGTAGCCTTTGAGCTGGGAGAGATTGAGCACCTCCGCGACCGAGCCCTGGCCGGCAAACGCGGCGTCGCCGTGAAGCAGGATCGGCAGGACCTGATTGCGGTCGATTTCCCCGCCGCCTTCGCACAGAACACGCTGGCGGGCGCGGACCTTGCCCTCGACGATGGAGTTGACGGCCTCCAAGTGGCTTGGATTTGCCGCGAGGCTGACCCGGACTTTGCCGTCCGGCAGTTCGCGGATGCTTTCGTAGCCGAGATGGTATTTCACATCGCCATCGCCCGCGACCAGGTCGGGTTCATAGGTGGGAGTGAACTCGTAAAGGATGGTGGTGAGGGACTTGCGGACGAAATTGGCGAGAATGTTCATGCGCCCGCGGTGCGACATGCCCATTTCGATCTCCTTGACGCCGTGCGAGGGGCAGGCTTCCAGCAGCGCGTTGAGCAGGATCATCGCGCCCTCGCCACCTTCGTTAGAGAAACGCTTCTCGCCGAGGAAGCGCTTGCCGAGGAAGTTTTCAAACGCCTCCGCTTCCAGCACCCAGCACAGCGAGTTGAGCTTCTTCGCCGGAGTTGCCTCGTTGCGCACCGCGTGGATCTCGATCCGCTCGCGCACCCAGTGGCGGACGGTCGTGTTGTGGATGTGCATGAACTCGAATCCGATCTTGTTCGAGTAAGTCGCCTCCAGCGCGGCCACCATGTCGCGCAGCTTCATCTTGTCGCCGTGGCGGAAAAACGAGTTCCACACCTCGCGGTCGAGGTCCGCGGCGGTCAGGCCGAACTGCTCGAGCTTCAAGCGCGGATTGTGCTCCGGTTCGTCGAGCGGATTGATCGCGGCCTGGGTGTGGCCGAGCGTGCGGTAGTTATAAATCAAACTCACCACCTTGCCGAAAAACGCCAGGTCCGCGTCCGAGGCCGGCGCGGACACTCCCGCGGCGGCGGCTTCCTCCTTGAGCTTCACCTGGGCCGATCCCAGCTCGAATCCTTCAAAAAACGCAGCCCACGTCGCATCGACCGACTTCGGGTCCTCGCACCATTCGGTGTATTTTGATTCCAGCAAGTCTGCGTTCTGTCGCGGCGAAACCGAAGAGTTCATGAGAAAGGAGTAAAATGAATGAAGCGAACCTGCGAATTTCCCGCTTGGCCCGCCACGCGCGGCGCTTCATTAAAGGGCGCAGCCCGTCGCGTCAACCGCGCAGGCGCGAATTTCCCCGCAATCCACGGACCCGAAATCATGATCGAAGTGAACCAACTTACCAAGCGATACGCCCGCCACGAAGCGGTCAGCGGCATCAGCTTTTCCGTGGCGCGCGGCGAAATCGTCGGCTTCCTCGGCCCGAACGGCGCCGGCAAGACCACCACCCTGCGGATGCTCACCGGCTACCTGCCGCCCACCTCCGGCACCGCCACCATCGCCAAGCACGACATTTTCCGCCAGTCGATCGAGGCCCGCCGGAAAATCGGCTACATGCCCGAAAACGTCCCGCTCTACGAGGACATGCGGGTGAAGGAATACCTGAAATTCCGCGCCCAGCTCAAGGGCCTCGGCGGCAGCGACAGCCGCCGCCGCGTCGGTGACGTCATCGACACCTGCGGCCTCGGCAACGTCCGCCGCAAGATGATCAAGACCCTCTCGAAAGGCTACCGCCAGCGCGTCGGTCTGGCCGATGCCCTCGTTCACGACCCCGAGCTGCTCATCCTCGACGAGCCCACCAACGGCCTCGACCCGAACCAGATCCGCCAGATCCGCGAGCTCATCCGCCACCTCGGCCAGACCCACACCGTGCTCATTTCCACCCACATCCTCTCCGAGGTGGAAATGACCTGCAACCGCGTCATCATCATCGACGGCGGGAAAATCAAAGCCGCCGACACGCCCGCCAACCTCGTCGGCCAGATGCGCGCCGCCGGCCGCATCCAGGTGGAAATCCAAGCCGACCCCGAAGTCGTCGCCGGTGCCATCAATCGCCTCGACCCCGTGAAAAAAGTCACTCCCGAGCCGCTCGACGACGGTTGGACCCGCTACACCGTCTGGGTCGATTCCGGCACCGATTCCCGCGAGCACATCGCGAACCTCGCCTCGCAATACGGCTGGCCGCTCCGCTCGTTGTTCCGCCACGTCGCGACGCTGGAGGACGTTTTCGTCGAACTGACGCGTAAGGACTGATAGGGGGCGTGGCCGCCTCGTCCATGCGACGGCTCACTCCAAGCAGGAATTGGCTTTGCAAGGATCACTCCCGCAT
>JBFZFJ010000242.1:0-14889 GCA_041306405.1 Verrucomicrobiales bacterium
GCATCCTGTCAAAATTTACTTCCCGGCCAAGCGCCACGCGGGAGCGGGACATGATTTGGCACTCATCCCGCATTCGAATTGGGTCATTGCACGCCCGGCGCAAAGCGGGTTGACTTCATCCCGCTATCACCATGCCAGCCAAGAAGAAATCCCCTCCCCGGAAAGGCACGGTCCTTTTCATTCCCGAAAAGATCGCCCCGCTCGTCCACGTGCTTCGCCATGAAAAGGTCCTGCTGGATTCCGATCTCGCGGAGCTTTATGGCGTTCCAACCGGGCGTTTGAACGAGGCTGTGAAACGCAATCTCGACCGCTTCCCGGACGACTTCATGTTCCAACTCACTGAAGACGAGATGGAAATCTTGACATCGCAAATTGCGACCTCAAAAAATGCGGCGGATTCTTTAAGATCACAATCTGTGACCTTAAACGCCGATCAGGAATCTTTAAGGTCGCAATCTGCGACCTTAAAGCGCGGGCAGCACCGGAAATACCTCCCCTACGCCTTCACCGAGCAAGGCGTCGCGATGCTTTCCAGCGTCCTCCGCTCGCCCCGAGCCGTGGAGGTGAACATCGCCATCATGCGCACCTTCGTCCAACTCCGCCGCCTGATGGACTCCAACGCCCTACTCGCCGAAAAGATCCAGTCGCTCGAAGCCAAATACGCCGATCACGATCAGCAGTTCCAACTCGTCTTCGACGCCATCCGGCAGCTCATCGCTGCGGATGCCGCGCCGAAACGCGAGATGGGATTTCACGCGGATTCCTAAACACTGCGCCGGCCTTGCATCGCGCGCATCAGCGTGAGCTCGTCCGCGTGCTCGAGGCCGCCGCCCGCGGGCAGGCCTTGGGCGATGCGGGTGAGTCGGCAATTCCGGCCGCGCAGCAGTTCTGCCAGGTAGTTCGCTGTCGCCTCGCCTTCCACATCGGAGCCGAGCGCGAGGATGACCTCGATTTCCTCCGGCGCGGCCTCGATCCGCCGGACCAGCGGCGGGATGCGCAAGTCCTCGGGCGACACCCGGTCGAGCGGCGAGAGCTTGCCGCCGAGGCAATGGTAGCGGCCGCGGAACGCGCCGGAGCGCTCGAGCGGCAGGACGTCGGTCGCCTGCTCGACGACGCAAAGAATCTTGTCGTCGCGCGCCGGGTCGTCGCAGACATCGCAGCCGGCTTCGGTCGCGAAGAACCCGCAAACCGGGCAGGGCCGGACCATCTCCTTCGCCGCTAACAAAGCCCCGGCGAGCATTGCCGGATCGGCTTTCGGGCTTTGCAGGAGCCACACCGCGATGCGCTCGGCGCTGCGCGGACCGATCCCCGGCAGGCGCTTGAGTTCGCCCACCAGTGCCTTGACGGGCTCCGGAAAATCAACGCGCTTCATTGGTTTGTTTTTTCAGATAAATCTACCGGTTCGTCGCAGGCCATCCGGTGGTTTCCCGCGTAAATCAAGGCGCAGACTCCGGACCAGATCACGGCGATGAGGGGCGCGGCGATGTCAGGCGCGTGCGCTGCCAGCGCCAGCACCGGAGCCCACGCCGCGACCAGAGCCGCCGTGGTGATCCACAACACGACACGTCGCCAGCTGGCGGCCACGCTGAGGATCGCGGAGGCCAGCCCGAAGGTTAACAAAACCACCGCCAGCCACACCGCCCACTCGGGCAGGGCCTTGGGGAAACCTGCCGGTTTCCCCTGCGACATCCACTTCCCGATCGCCAGGTCCACGCGGTCCAGAATGTGGAGCGCGCTCAGCCCCACGGCGAGCAGGATGGAGAGCGAACCGATGACGGCGGCCGGGACTAACACGTGACCTTCCGGCCGAGGATGTGAGGATTTTCCCATGGTCACTTTTTCCGCATGAAACTCTCCTCGTAGGGCGGCTCTGCGGCGAGCACGCGATCAACGGTCAGCACTGGTTGGATGACGCCCTCTTCCAACGGAAAGCGCATGGTGCCCGCGACTTTCACCCAGCCGTTTTCGGGAAACTCCGGCGGCGTCTTGCCGAACTCGAGGACGATCGGGATTGCCCGGCTGTCGGCGGCGCAGCAGGTGATGAACAAGCGGTAGAGGCGCTTACGCGAGCCGTGCGGATTGCGGACCTTCTCGTCCATCCAGCGGCCTTCGGTTTCCACCTTGAGGCCGTCGAGCAGGCCTTGCATCTCGCGGTCGCCGCTGGAGAAAAACAACTCCATCAGGTTGAACTCGAGAAATCCGTCCGGTGTCTTGCGGTGGCTTTTCTCGATCTCCTCACGGGTCAGCGCGGGCAACGACGAGGCGAGAAACGGCAAGGAAACCGCCGAGGGCGCGTCGTAGAGGCCCTTTCGCGAGAGGGCTGCGGCGGAGTATTCGTCCTTGGTCCAGACGACTGATAGAACAACCGGCACGATCATCAGCAGCACCGCGGTGACCGGGTGCATGTCGCCGCTTTCGTGGTCGTGCGGGTCCTCCTCGCCGCTGTGGTCGTGGCAGCAACCGGCCTGTTGCCCCGCGGTGAGCAGGTTGAAAAGCCCGAGCACCGCAAGCCCCAGTCCGCCCGCGAAGGAAATGATCCGGAAGTCCGGCGCGAGGTATTTGGTGATCCGCCCGCTGCCGTAGAAATATAACAGCACCGCGCTCCAAACGAGCACCGCGAGGGAAAACAGGATGCGCCGGTTCCGGGGATTCATTTCGCTGCGAACACGAGTTGTTGCCAGTAGATCGAAATCCCGCCGATGGCGAGAAAGAGGCCGATGGCGAGAAGGACGATGAACCGCTTGCGCAGCACCGTTTGATAGAGGAAGAGCAGCTTCACGTCCATCATCGGGCCGAAGGTGAGGAAGGCGAGTTTCGCGCCCCACGAGAATTTATCCAGAGTGGCCGCGATGAACGCGTCCGAGGTGCTGCACAGGCTGAGAATGAACGCGAGGGCCATCAGCGCCGCCGGCGCGGCGGTCGGGTTCTTCGCGAGGCCGTCGAGCCATTGCGCGCCGGGCGCGATGCCGGTGTTGAAGAGCGCGGTGATCGACACGCCGATGGCGAAATAGACGGCGACATCGACGAAGTCCTTCATCGCCGAGCGGAAGGCGGCAACCAAGCGGTTGTCCTCCGCGGGCTCGTCGTGCGAATGATCGTGGCCGCAGCAGGAATGATCGTGGGCGGCTTTTGCCTCGTCCTTCTCCAGGCTCTCTACCAGCTTCGCCTTCAGCACCGAGGCGAGCGGGATTTTCGAAACGATGATTCCCACGGCCACCGCGATGAGGAAACCCAGCAGGAGCCGCGAGCTGGTCATCATCGCCGCGCCTTGGCCTTGGAAGGCTTTCCAGGTGCTCAGCGCGGTGATGGGATTCACGATCGGCGCGGCGAGCATGTAGGTGAGCGCGCAGGAGACGGGCAGGCCTTTTTTCACCAGCCGCCGGATCACCGGCACCACCGCGCATTCGCAAACGGGGAACACCGCGCCTAGCAGCCCGGCAGTCAGCACTGCGAAAAATTTGTTTCTCGGCAGAAAGCGGTCCATGATCCCCGCCGGCAGGTAAATGTCGATGAATCCGCTGATCAGCGTGCCGAGCAAAATGAACGGCACGCCTTCGAAGAGGATGCTCAGGAAGGCGAGCGCAAAGTCCTGTTGGGAATCGGGCGACATCGGCGCAAGCAAACGCCGCCCGGGCACCCGTGTCAACCGGCAGGCGTTGCGTCACCGGACTTCAATGCGCCGGGCCTTGGTGCTCCTGGATGTATTCCTGCTTGAGGCCGAGCGCCTCGGGGGCGTGGAGCACGAGCATTTTCATCCGCACGTCCTTGGGCACGGTGGAGCGGGTGGCCTTGGAGACGACGACCATGAGGAGAATCGCCAGCGGCACCGTCCAGATCGCGGGTTGCTCGCAGAGGATGCGGAGCAGCGGATGGGCGGCCCAGAAATCATTGAGCGGGGCGAAGCCGGAGAAGACCTTGCCCATCGCGCCCTTGTCGAGCGAGAGGTTGCTGACGTTCGTCGCGGTGGCCGCGAAGAGCGCGCAAAGCCCGCCGGTCAGCATCCCGGCGGCGGCGCCCTTCATGGTCATGCCGCGCCACCAGACGCTCATGAACAGCAGCGGGAAATAACTCGCGGCGGCGATGGCGAAGGCCTGGCCGACCATGAAGTTGATTTCCAACGGCTCGACGAAGCAGCCGAGGACCACGGAAATACTGCCGATGAGGACGGCGCACCATTTGAACATCCTCATGCGCTGGCCGGGCGTGGAGTTAGGGCGGAGCATCCGCCCGTAAACGTCGTGGGCGAGCGCGCCGGTCATGGAAACCAGCAGGCCGGAGAAGGTGCTCATGAAGGCGGCGAAGGCGCCCGCGCAAGTGATGCCGCTGAGGATCGAACCGAGAATTCCGTATTTCTGCGAGATCAGGGTGGGAAGGCGGAGGACCACGGCGTCGGTGCCCTTGACGCCAGCGAGTCCGGTGTAGAGTTCGGGCATCAGGTTTCTACCCAGCACGCCGAAGACCGGCGGGAAAACATAGAACACGCCGATGAGGATCATCACCCACATGGTCGTCTTCTTGGCGGCGATACCGTCCGGATTCGTATAGAAGCGGACGAGGATGTGCGGCAGACCGGCCGTGCCGCAGACGAGCGCGACGATGAGCGAGAAGGTGTAGATGAGCGAGAAGGGCTTCTCGTTTTTCGCGAGGAACGACGCGCGCTCCTCGACCGGAAGCGCGGCGGCGGCGGACTTCACGGCCTTGGTGGTGAGCGGGCCGAAGGGCGCGAGCCAGGCGTCGTCCTTGGGCGCTTTTTCCGGCAGCGCCTTGCGTTGCATTTCAGCCGGATCTGCGGGCTGGACGATGGCGGGCCGCGCGGCGGATTGGTTCAGCGAGAGATTTTTCCCGTAGCCGCCATAGACGGATAGCAGGACGAAAACGGGCGCGGAAATGGCAAACATCTTGATCCAATACTGGACCGCCTGGATCAGGGTGATGCCCTTCATCCCGCCGAGCGCCACATTCAGCGTGATGACCGCGCCGACGACGACAACGCCGACCCAATACGGCAGGCCTGGCAGAATGTAGGAAAGCGCCGTGCCCGCGCCTTTCATCTGCGGCATGGTGTAGAAGAAGCCGATGAAGAGCACGAAGCACACCGCGATGCGGCGGAACAAGGGAGAGTCGAAACGGCCCTCGGCGAAATCCGGGATCGTGTAAGCGCCGAATCTACGGAGAGGTCCGGCGATGAAGAGCAGCAGGAACAAATAGCCGCACGCATAACAGACCGGATACCAAAGCGCGTCGTAGCCGGAGGACATCACCATCCCGGCGATGCCCATGAAGCTCGCGGCGCTGAGATACTCGCCCGAGATCGCGGACGCGTTCCAACCGACCGAGACCGAGCGGCCGGCGACGAAGAAGTCCGAGGCGGACTTGGAGCCCTTCGAGGAACGGAAGCCCATCCACAGCGTGACGGCGACGGTGACGCCGGCGAAGGCGAGAATCCAGGGATCAATTTGGGAGAAATTCACGGGTCAAAAAATGTCAGGATTGGCGCTTGTTGCCCTCGGCCGCGTTGACGACCTCGGCGTCTTCCAAGGCCATCGAGCGGGTGATGAAGATGCGGGCGATGATCCAGACGTATGGGAAAAACAACACGCCCAGCACCAGCCAGCTCACGGTGAAGCCGCCGACACGGCGCGCCATGAGTTCCGGCGCGAAGTAGTTGAGCAGCGGCATTCCGAACAACAGCAGCAGAAACGCCGCGGCACACGAGATGGAGAGTTTGAGCTGGTGCTTCATCAAACCGTGGAGGAATTCCTCACTGTGGATGAAATCGGTTTCTTCGGGCGGGGTTTGAGACATCGGGTAAAATGGCGGCAGGATTGGATCGGCAAACGAAAGGCAAGAGAACAGAAACCCACGGGCCATGCGTCAAGAACCATTTCCCGCCGGCAAGCGCTCCCACCAGAGCCATTTCATCTGAAAGAGGCGCGAGCAGCCGCACAGGCCGCTGTCCTGCGGACTGAGGCTCACGCTCTTGAGTCGGCGGCGCACGAGTTTGCCGTGACCTTTGTCCCAGGGCGCTTGATGACCCCAGCGTTCCTTCCAATCCCGGGCGAGCCGGCGCAGACAGATGAGATGGCTCTGATTTCCGCTGGCAAATATTGAAAGCGCGGTCTTTACCGATGGCGTATTCCGCTTCACTAATGGTCGCCGATTCGCGCCACGACGCGTGCTTTCAAGGTTTCACCGCCCGATTCATTTCATCCCAGCAAAACACACACATGACAACTGAAGCCAAGTGCCCGTTCCTCCACGCCGCCGGTCGCGGCCCGTCCAACCGCGACTGGTGGCCCAACCAGCTGAACCTGAAAATCCTCCACCAGCACTCCTCGCGGTCCGATCCGATGGGCGGGGATTTCAACTACGCCGAGGAGTTCAAGAGCCTCGACCTCGATGCCTTGAAAAAGGATCTCGTCGCGCTGATGACCGACTCGCAGGACTGGTGGCCGGCGGACTTCGGCCACTACGGCGGCCTGTTCATCCGCATGGCGTGGCACAGCGCGGGCACCTACCGCACCGGTGACGGCCGCGGCGGTGCGGGCACCGGCAGCCAGCGCTTCGCCCCGCTTAACAGCTGGCCCGACAACGTCAACCTCGACAAGGCGCGCCGCCTGCTCTGGCCGATCAAACAGAAATACGGCCGGAAAATCTCCTGGGCCGACCTGATGATCCTGACCGGCAACGTCGCCCTCGAATCGATGGGCTTCAAAACCTTCGGCTTCGGCGGCGGGCGCGAGGACATCTGGGAACCGGAAGAAGACATCTACTGGGGCTCCGAGGGCAAGTGGCTCGACGACCAGCGCTACTCCGGCGACCGCGACCTCGAAAACCCGCTCGCCGCCGTGCAGATGGGCCTGATTTATGTGAATCCAGAAGGCCCTAACGGCAACCCCGACCCGATCGCGTCGGCACGCGACATCCGCGAGACCTTCGGCCGCATGGCGATGAACGACGAGGAAACGGTGGCACTCATCGCCGGTGGCCACACCTTCGGTAAAACGCACGGCGCGGGAGACGCGGCACTGGTCGGTCCCGACCCGGAAGCCGCCGGCCTTGAGCAACAAGGTCTCGGCTGGAAGAGCAGCTTCGGCACCGGCAAGGGCGGCGACGCGATCGGCTCCGGCCTCGAAGTCACCTGGACCACTACGCCCACCCGGTGGAGCAACAACTACTTTGAAAACCTCTTCGGCTACGAATGGGAGCTCACCAAAAGCCCGGCGGGCGCGAACCAGTGGCGGCCGAAAAACGGCGCGGGCGAAGGCACCGTCCCGCACGCCCACGACGCGACCAAGCGGATCGCGCCCTCCATGCTGACCTCCGACCTCGCACTGCGCTTCGACCCTGCTTATGAGAAAATTTCACGGCGCTTCTTCGAGAATCCGGACCAGTTCGCCGACGCCTTCGCCCGCGCCTGGTTCAAGCTCACCCACCGCGACATGGGCCCGCGCCCGCGCTATCTCGGGCCCGAGGTTCCTGCGGAGGAACTCATCTGGCAGGATCCCATCCCCGCGGTCGATCACCCGCTGATCGACGCGCAGGACATCGTCTCCCTGAAAGGCGAAATCCTCGCTTCCGGGCTTGGCGTTTCCGACCTGGTGACCACCGCCTGGGCGTCCGCGTCCACGTTCCGCGGCTCCGACATGCGCGGCGGTGCGAACGGCGCGCGCATCCGACTGGCCCCGCAGAAATTCTGGGCCGTCAACCAGTCCGGCCAACTCGGCAAGGTGCTCGAAACCTTGGAGGGCGTCCAAAGCGCGTTCAACAACGCCCAGTCCGGCGGGAAAAAAGTATCACTGGCCGACCTCATCGTTCTGGCCGGTTGCGCCGGCGTCGAGCAGGCCGCGAAAAACGCAGGTCACGCGGTCACCGTCCCCTTCACCCCGGGCCGGATGGACGCCTCGCAGGTGCAAACCGACGTCGACTCGTTCTCGGTGCTCGAGCCCGTCGCAGACGGATTCCGCAACTACCTCAAGACGAAATTCTCGGTCTCAGCCGAGGAGCTGCTGGTGGATCGCGCGCAATTGCTCACGCTCACCGCACCGGAAATGACCGTGCTCGTCGGCGGCCTGCGCGTCCTCGACACCAATGCCGGAAATTCCCGGCACGGAGTCTTCACCAAGCAACCCGAAGCCCTGACCAACGACTTCTTCCTGAACCTGTTGGACATGGATACCGAGTGGAAGGCTGTCTCAAAGGACGAGGATGTCTTCGAAGGCCGCGACCGCAAGACCGGCGAACTCAAGTGGACCGGCACCCGCGTCGATCTGCTGTTCGGTTCCAACTCCCAGCTTCGCGCCCTCGCGGAGGTTTACGCCACGTCCGACTCGCAGGCCAAGTTCCTCCGCGACTTCGTGGCCGCATGGGACAAGGTGATGAACCTCGACCGCTTCGACCTCGCGTAACCGCCTGCCAATGAAAAAGGGCTGCCTGACCTTGAAGTCAGGCAGCCCTTTTTGTTGGAATCCTATCAGCGGGTTGCCTTTTCCTCTTTCCCGATGAAGGCATAAATCAACGCGCCGATGACCGCGCCGACGATGGGAGCCACCCAGAACAACCACAGTTGCGAGACCGCCCAGCCGCCTTGAAATACCGCCACGCCGGTGCTGCGCGCCGGATTGACGGAGGTGTTTGTCACGGGGATGCTGATCAAGTGGATCAACGTGAGGCCGAGCCCGATGGCGACCGGCGCGAGTCCCTTCGGAGCGCGGCTGTCAGTGGCTCCGAGAATGATCAGGATGAACATCATGGTCATCACGATTTCCGTCACCAAGGCGGCGACCATGGAATATCCTCCGGGGGAGTGCTCGCCAAAGCCGTTCGACGCGAAGCCGCCCGCCGTGGCGTCGAAGCCCGCTTTTCCGCTCGCGATGATGTAGAGGACGGCCGCTCCGGCGATGCCGCCGAGAACCTGCGAGATGACATAGCCCGGCAGCTGGCTGGCGGGGAAACGCCCGCCCACGCAGAGCCCGACCGAGACGGCGGGGTTCAAGTGGCAACCGGAGATGTGGCCGATCGCAAACGCCATCGTCAACACGGTGAGCCCGAAGGCGAGGGAAACGCCCAACAGGCCGATGCCCACGTCGGGAAACGCGGCCGCCAGCACGGCGCTGCCACAGCCTCCAAGAACCAGCCAGAATGTCCCGATAAACTCTGCAGTGTATTTTCTCATGATGGTATTTGACGAAGCCCAAACAATTGATCGATCCCCGATTTGAAATCTCATCAAACCATGGCATTCTCATGAAACCGCGGTGGAGTAAATCAAAAAGATCCTGCCCGAGGCAGGCTCTACTTACCGGGATTGGTCAGCGATGAATCTCATCGGCGGGCGGGGGCCTTTCTGGCCGAGGCGATTTCCACGATCAGCCGGTGCAGGACGAGCCGATGGTCGAGGCCCGTGGTGACGAGCGCCTGGTCGGCCTTGAGGGTGGCTTCCATGACGTGCTGGAGGCCGGCGAGCTCGAAGTTTTTCGCGTTGTCGGCGGCGAGGAAGATCGGGAAAACGTTCACGCCGGAGCCGTCCTTTTTCTGCGGCAGCCAGGCGCGGTCGGCTTCGGGCAGGCGGTTGAGGCCGCCGGCGAAGGCGGGGTAGTTGCCGGTCGGGACCTTGAATTTCTCGATGATCAGCTTGGCCATGAACAGGTTTCTCACCACGCCGATGATCGAGGCGCGCATGATGCCGATGGCGGATTCGTCGGCTTCGAGCTGCTGGTCGATGAGCTGGATGGCGCGGGCGGCGTTGCCTAACTGGATCGCCTTGCCGATTTCGAAAACCACCGCCGCGCGGCTGAGCGGGACGAGCACGCGGACGTCGTCCTCGGTGATCTCGCGGCGCTCCGGACCGAGGTAGAGGTCGAGTTTTTCCAGCTCGTTGCCGATTTGCTGGGATTGCTCGCCGGCGAGCATGACGAAGAGCGCCATGGCGTCGCGGTCGAAGGTGAGGCCGAGCTCGCGGGCGCGCTTGGTGACGAGCGAGGCGACCTGGTCCTGCCAGTCGTCGCGGCTGGTGTCGATGCGGTCGTGGACCTGGACGTCGGCGGCTTTTTCGATGAATTTCCAGAACCCCCGGCGCTTGTCCACGCCTTGGGCGGTCAGGAGGAATTTCACGCCGTCCGGAATGCCTTTTTCGAGGGTGTTGCGGAGGCTTTCGACGCCGGCTTCGGTGCGTTGGGAGCGGCCGGTGACGTTGTCGGCGAGGAAATTCGCGTTGCGCAGCCAGACCACCTTGTCGCCGCCGAACATCGGGATGGTCAGCAGCGCCTGGATCGTGGAGGAGCAGATTTCGTAGGCGGACTCGGAGTTGTCGGCGATGCCGTCGATGGTCTCGTGGGTGAAACCGTCGTCCACGCCGTTGGTGAGCTGGTTATAGAGGAGGAGCGCCTTTTCGCGGACGAGGCCCTCGTCGCTGCCGACGACCGCGAAAAAATTTCCGGCGTTCTGGGGAGATGTCTTTGCTTTCGCGGCCACGGAAGTTTCCTAAAGAGATGCGGCGGGCGGCGCAAGCGCGGGGGTGGGTCTAAAGTTTCCCAAGTTCTTCCAGATCGATCCGGTCTTTGGGTCGGCCGGAAGCCGCTTTGTTTCGCATCAGATCGTCCTTGCCGATGAATTTCATGTTAATCCGGCCTATCTCGACCTCGATTTTCCGCTCGAAACACTCGTTGAAACTCACCCCGTCGATGCCAGTGAGAACTTGAATTTTCCTCGGCTCGCGCCCGATTTCGACGACGAAGTCCTTTTCCAGGAAATCCCCGAGCGTGAGGCCGATATCGCCGAAACCAAATTTCTCGAACACGCGCAGGATTTTACCGGCGTTTCCGGTGCTGATTTCCACGAAAAAATCAATGTCTCCCGTGTATCTCGGGAATCCATGCAAGCCCACCGCGTAGCCGCCGACGATGAGGTAATCAACCTTCTCCGCTTCGAGTAATTCGATAAACCCGAGGAAATCCTGATTGAGCTGGTCCATCTTTTTGATTGGTTTGGCAAATCACGGCCATGGCGCTGAGACGCTCCGTGTAGTTACGGTTTTTCCAAGGATTCTCCCGGCCGCGGAAGTCTTTGAGGGATCTCTTGATGACTGACTTTTCCATGGAAATGACGACTTTCGTAGGGGAAGAATCTCAGTTTGAGAGCCAGCCCGCCAGATCAAATCAACGGTTCGGCGGAATCTCCCAGTCTCTCGGTCTTTTTCCTCTCCCGGGCTTCGCGGAAGAAACTCTGGAGCAAATAAAGGCATTCCTCGCCGAGCACGCCGGGCGTCACGTCGCAGCGGTGGTTGAGCGGGGGATTGGCTTCGAGCAGGTTGATCCAGCTGCCGGCGGCTCCGGCCTTCGGGTCCGGGCAGCCGAAAACCACGCGCTCCGGCCGGCAATGGACGATCGCTCCGGCGCACATCGGGCAGGGTTCCTTGGTGACATAGAGCGTGCATTTTTCCAACCGCCAGTCGCCGAGCGCTTCCTGCGCGGCGGTCAGCGCGAGCATTTCCGCGTGGGCGGTGGCGTCCTTGAGCGTTTCCACCTGGTTCCAGGCGCGGGAAATGATCCGCCCCTCGCGCACGACCACGGCGCCGACCGGGACTTCCTCGGCGGCATAGGCCTTGCGGGCCTCGCGCAGCGCCTGGCCCATGAAGTAAATGTCGCTGTGCAAATCAATGATCGGGGCTTCGTCTTCCACGCCCGATGGGTAACGGATGCCGCCACGGCACGCACGTTGTTTCATCCGCCGCGGAAATTTTTCCGTGTCTGGCGGGTCGATCCGTGGTTCGTATCGGCTCTGTGATTCCGAAAAATTTCCATGACCGCGTCATCGCCCCGTCGCTGCTGGCGGCGGATTTTTCCTGCATCCGCGATGAAGTCAGCCGCGCGATCCACGCCGGCGCGGACTGGATGCATCTGGACGTGATGGACGGGCACTTCGTGGAAAACATTTCCTTCGGCCCGGCGGTCGTCCAGGCGGTGCATGAGTCGAATGACATTTTCCTCGATGTCCATCTCATGATTTCGCGGCCGGACCGCTATTTGCAGCAATTCATCGCCGCCGGCTCGGACCTGATCACCGTCCACGTGGAGGCGGAACACGACGTGGCGGAAACCCTGCGCCGCATCCGCGAGGCGGGCTGCCTGGTAGGGCTCGCGCTCAATCCCGCCACGCCGGTCAGCGCGGTGGAACCGTTCCTCGGCGAGATCGATTTGCTCCTCTGCATGACGGTCGTCCCCGGCTTCGGCGGACAGGCGTTCATGCCGGAGGTGCTGGAGAAAATCACCGCCGCCGCGCGCCTTCGCGAGGCGAAGGGGCTTTCCTATCACATCGAGGTCGATGGCGGCATCGACGCCGTCACCGCCGCCCGCTGCTACACCGCGGGGGCCAACGTGATGGTCGCGGGCTCCTCCACCTTCCGCGCGCCGGACATGGCCGCCGCGGTCACCCGCATTCGCAACGCTTGAGTTTCTCTTATTGCTAGGAAATTGCTTGTGGGGTGAAGGCCGTTGAAAGAGCCGGTGGCCGGACCGGCCTGCCTGTCGTCTTGTCCGCCGTCTTGTCCGCCATAGCCTCCGGCGACGGTGGAAGCTTTAGCGAAGGAGGAAGCCTTCTTGGCCTTCGTAGCTTTAGCGAAGGAGGCGGCGTAGACTGGAGGCGGGGAAAAGGGCGGTGGGTCCGAAATGACCGAGACATGATCGAAGCCCAAATCCCTCGCAACAGCACACGGGCCGGCGATCCACCGGGTTTCAGTCTAGCAGGTTATGGGCTCGTTCACGGGAGGTCATGTTTCGTGGAATGTGGCGTGAATCTGACAGACAATGAATCGTAGCCGAGTTGGCGTTCGTATCCGGCGGTTTTCTCGATCCGCTCGGTGGCGGAAAGCACGGAGATGGTGGCGACTCGCTGGGTGAGTTTCAGCAACAAGGTCCTGAGAAGCAACCGCGCGTGGAGAGCGCCGAGACAAAGGTGCGGGCCGAAGCCGAATGACAGGTGCGGATTCGGTTTGCGGTCGAGACGCAGCTCGCCGGGTGAGTCGAAAACGGACTCGTCTTGATTCGCGGACGCCCAGCACAGCGAAACGCGGCCACCGGCTTTGACGTTGACGCCGTGGACATCGGTCGCCACCGGACAAACGCGGCCGATGTGCGTGAGCGGCATGAAAACCCGGAAGAACTCCTCGCTTGCCAGGACGATGCGCGCCGGATTCTCCCGCAGGTATTCCAAGGCCTCCGGGTGTTCGGATAGATAGGCGGTCACCGACGAGATCGAATGGATGATCGTGTCCCGCCCGCCGGCGAATGTCAGGTTTGCGAACCCCATCATTTCCTCGCGACTGAGCGGCCGGCCACGGAACGTCGCGCGGGTGAGGGCGCTGAAGAAATCGTCGCCGGGATTGGCGGCGGCCTCATCGAATTTCGCGTGGAGATAAGCTTCGAGCGAGGATTCCTTCCTTTCCCCGGAATCGCCGTCGTGAAACACATGAATGCCCCAGCCAATCCAGATTTCCGCTTCGGATTCCGGAACGTCGAGCAAATAGGTCAACGCACGCGACTGCAAGGGCAGCGCGAACCCGCGCACGATCTCGACCGAGTCGCGGGCCATGGCGTCTATCAGCAACTCATCGATCAAATCCCCGATCCGCGCGACGACCTCCGGGTCCTTCGGCCGCTTGAAAAACGGCTCCACGATCGCACGGTAGTCGGTGTGCTCCGGCGGATTGGTTTCGATCGGCAACTGCCGCATGGTCCTAACATCCTCCTCCGAAGGGATGGGCACGCGGAACGGCGCGTCGGAACTGAAGGTCATCCAGTCCTTCGCCGCACGGCGCACCGCTTCGTGGCGAAGGATCATCGGCACGCTTTCACCTTGGAATTCGCACTCCAGGATGCCGTTTTCCTGACGTTTCCCCTGGAAGGGATCGGGAATGGGATTCATCGTTTTCGTCCGGTTAGGTCACGCTTGAAGCTCCCATCCCTGTCTGCGCGGCATGCGGATCAATGCGGCGGCTTCCGGGCGGTTGGTGGCGATGCCCGCGGCGGCGTCCCATTCGATCTTGCCGCCGAGTTGGATCGCGAGGTTGCCCAGGTGGGTGAGTTCGGTGAGGGCGGTGGCGTAGGCGAAGCCGGAGGAAACCGGACCTTCACCCTTGCAGGCGGCGACCCAGACCGCTTCGTGGCTGCCGCGCGTTTCGGGCATGGTGGCGGGTGCTTTGCCCGCTTCTTCCTTCAAGGTGGCCGGGTGCAGGGCGAGGTCGCCGGATGGATAGGTGCCGTGACTGATCATGCCGCGCGTGCCGATGAACAACGCGCCGCCTTGGTCGTCGCCGACCTTCTGGCCTTTTGCCAGTTCCTCGACTTCGGCGGGGCGTTCGCCGGAATACCAATCGAGCTCCATCGCGGGAAATTTGCCGCGTGCGGGGAATTGGTAACGGACGTGCGCTTTGTCCGGGTGGATGAATTCATTGGCTCCATCGATCGAGAGGCGTTCGATAGACGAGGGTTTTCCGAGGTCGAGCGCGTTGCAGGCGGCGTCGAGCGTGTGGACGCCACGGTCGCCCATCATGCCGCAGCCGAAATCCCACCAAGCGCGCCAGCGGGCCGGGTGATAGGTGGGATGATAGGGGCGCTCCTTGGCATGGCCGAGCCAGAGATCCCAATCGAGCGTGTCGGGGACGACTGGGGTTTCGGCGGGTGGTCGGTCGGTGAGAGTGGACCAGTAAGCGTTGCCGAAGGGGCGGTAATTGAGCGAACACCAGGCAACCACGCGCCGCACTTCCCCGATCACGCCGCCACGCACCCAGTCGGCGACCCGGCGCATGCCTGCCGACGAGTGATGCTGGTTGCCCATCACAGCGACGCAGCCTTTGGCCTCGGCGGCGGCCCGCGCCAGCAAACGGGCTTCGTA